>NZ_JBFHGM010000026.1:0-32166 GCF_041583095.1 Draconibacterium sp. | reverse complement strand
CAGCATGTAGTTTACACCTGCACGAACCGGAAGGCTTTCGTTATAGATGGCTACGAACCAATCACGAATGCCGGCCAGTCCTTTTGTTACTCCGATTATACCATCGGCCAACAATGATTTTGCACCGGCTTTTAAGGAGGTAAACGTACCGGTACCAGTTCCCAACATATCGCTCCAGGCTTTGCTTAGTTTGTTGTTTGCATCGAGGAGATTTTGTTGAGCCTGTGCAGTTTCGCCGGCACCTTCAATCATTTTGTCCATGCTGGATTCAACGGTTCCCAACATTTTAATGTACTCAAGGCCGGCATCTTCACCAGGGCCGCCAAAAATATCGGCAATGGCGGTACCAACTGCAGAGCTTTGCGCCGGAAGTTCACCCAATTTATTTGATACCATTTGAATGGCATCAAAATAAGTAATGGTTCCTTTTTTCAGCTCAGCCTCGAGTTTGGTGGACGATATACCAATTCCGTTAAGTGCTTCCCGGGTGGCTTTGGTCATTTCGCGGAGGCGAATTGTACCTTCTTTAATGGTATCAGATCCTTTATCGGAATAGATCCCCGACTTCACCTCCTGAGTCATTATGGCGATGGCCGTTTCAGCATCGACACCTGCAGCTTTAAACTGTGGGCCGTATTCGCGTAGGCGATCCAGGAATTCGCCAGAAGCATCGGCACCGGCAATAAATCCTTTATCGATTAATCGCTGCGAGGCGCTTTCGGCAATACCCATGCTCTGGGCAAAGTTATGGTTGGCAACGGCCAGCTCGTTAAAATCCTTCTGGAATGTTTTTGCCGATGCATCGACTTGCGCGGTGAGATCTGCCAGCTGTTGACCACTTTCGCCGGTAAGTTTTTGCATTTGCTGTCGATACTCCATTGTTTGTTTGGAGAGGTCGAATATCTTTTTTGCAGCTGCACCTGCACCTGCTACCAAAGCGGCCGGACCAAGTGCCGGCATAATACCAGCTGCTGCACCTTTCATTTTCCCGAGAAAGCCCTGTGTTTGGTTGGATTTGCCTTTTAGCACATCCATTTGTTTGCCCACCTGTTTTAGTTCGGTTTCGAGCCGGTTGTACTCTTCCGGGTTTGCAGCTTTGCTGGTTGTGTTTAAAGCGGACCGGAGCTCCATGGCCCGTTTCTTTAGCTGGCCCATGCTCATATAATTCGTGTCGAGGTTTTTCTCCAGCCCCTTCATGGCCACTCCATTTTGCTGGATAGCTTTTTTATTGGCTTTCAGCTTCGCCTCCATTTCCTTATAGGTTTTGGAGTTGCGCTGGCCTTTGGCATCAAGGTGGGCCATTACTTTCTGTAGCTCCTCGTTTTCCTGTCGGTATTTGGCAGTTTCTTTCTGGAGCTTTGTAAGGTTGGCGAGGGTTTCGCCATTGTTTTTGCTTTCTTCTATCTCGAGAACGAATTTCCGGACATCGTCTTGCAGGTTACTCATGGCTATTGCATTTTATATCCTGCGGCCTGCAGGCGGTTAATAATGGCTTCGTTTAATTGCTGGCTGATACCGTACATTAATTGCTTATAGAGGTAGCCATACACAAAACCCCACACAATTTTATTGTAAATGGGTTGGTAGTTCTTTTTGGGTTTGCCGGTTTTAGGATCGGTTTTCATATCCAGGTAGCGGATCTTTACCGGATATGGTAATTCGCCCCGGATTCCGAAACCGGTGTTGACAATGGTATAAGGTTTTCGTGAAACGAATTGATACAGATCGCCACTGCCCTTGTGGTTTTGGGCAATATTGGCCTGTACGCTGTAAATGTCGGAGAAGGTTTCGTCGGCCAGGCCCCGAATAAATTCGCGATTAATTAATGCCTTGTTGTACTTTACCGATATCATACCGGCAATATGGCGAAGCGGGGTTATTCAGAAAAGGACATTTAAGAAGCTGGAAGACTGGAGCGCGAAGTGGGGAAATAAAAAAGCCGGTTGCGTGGATTGCAACCGGCTTATGAAATATTTATAGACAAGCTGATTCTAAATCATTACATACTTTATGAAGTGCCGATTCTATTTTTGCTTTTTGCTTTTCGCTGGCGGTTGTTATTCCTTTCGCGTATTGTCTTAAAAGACTCGCATTAATACCAGCTAGTTCAGCGAACGCTGAAACATTAATAAACTTAAAGGTTTCAAACAAAGATTGTAAATCGTATTTAATTTTTATTGCGTACTCTCTGGTGAACATTTCAGGGAAATCAGCATTAATTTCAATTAGACCTTCAATATGTTCTGCGATAGCTTCACGGGTGTTATTTATTGCTTCGTGCGGTGTTTCGCCAAAAGAGTAACATCCCGGTAGAGCATCGACTCGTGCCCAATATCCGTCTTCGGATTTTTCGAGTATAACAAGGGCTTCGTTATCCCGAATTTCTTTTGGTTTCATAGTGTGTGAATCATTTTAATGTTTGTTGTTGTTCTATTTATTTTTGTCATATGGTTTGAAGAAGCGGGGTGTTATTTCAACCCCGCATCTTTGAGTAATCTTTGTTCCATCCCTTTCGGGATCTCCTTTGAGTGAAAAGGTACGGTTAGTTGACCTTTTGTTGGGTGGCGGTAAATGCGATGCTTATTAGTGCGGTGCAAGTACCAACCATCCTGCTCAAGCTTGCGAATTAATTCAGAATACTTCATATAATGAATAGAATTTGATTATTTGCTTGTCAGTATTTCAATGAACTTGATGGGACAAATATAACATATTTGTTATAGATCCGCAAGCTTTTTATAACATTTTTGTTATTTTATTTTTTTTGTGACAAAAAAAAGGCCGATTGCGTTGGTTGCAACCGGCTTTTCTTCAATTATCCAAACTCTGAAATTGATCTAAATAATTTAAAGATTAACTATTCAGACTTTTTTCCTGAAGCCGCATTTACCATGGCCATGGTACGAGCAAATTCTTCTTCTTTTTCCTTTTTCTCCAGCTCTTCAATTTTGTTAAAAATTGGCTGATTGTACTTTTCTACTTTATCGGACATAGCAAATAAATCTATAAGGGCCCAAAAACCGAGACCTCCCAATGTGATCCAAAATAGGATTTGTAGCCCAAATTTGCCGAGATACAAATAGTGAGCTCCTAGTAAAAACCAAAAAAGATAGGCTGTACCTGTTGATTTAATTTTTGCTTGATAGTAATGTTTGTTCATGCTAACTACATTTTTAAAGGTTTAAATGTTGAAATTTTGATATGTTAAATGTAATGAAAAACATTATACGGCCAAACAGTGGATGGTTACTCGTCACTCCAGGTTGGAAGATCTCCCGTAAGTGTAACGTTTTTGTAAAGCATTATATCGGTGTAGCTCGAGGCGTAGTTCACTTTAACCGTCATTTCCTTTTTGGTTGAATTATGGAATGGATTGATTGCTGACAGATTAGTCTCGAGCCATTCGCAAAGCTCCAAAATACTGCTTTTGTTGCTGGTAAAATAGAAGTAACTGTTTTCTTTTAACACGTTCAGCACATCGAGATAGTCCGCCAATCGCCAATAGTTTTGGTAAGTTCCTTTTTCGGTGCACAGGTAAGGTGGATCCACCAGGAACACCACCCCGGGGAAATCTTTGTACTTATTAAAAAGCTCTTTATAGTCGTGCTTCACTATGTGTAACCCTTCTAAATAGCCAGTGGCATCATACGGATTCTTTTTGACACAATTGTAAAACGATTGTTTCTGAAGCGTCTCAAGATCCTCGGCATAGTTCATACTGAACAGCAACGAACTTGAAACGGTAATATAATCGATATAGCCGTGTTTTGTCTCCTGGTCGTGCAGATAGCTAATTATGGATTGTTTTGTTTCGGCCGGCAGTTTCTTGTCTTCCGGCAAACCGGTTACTATTTCACGAATTGAATTGATTATACTGTTTGTCTGCTCTACATTTATAAGCCTTAAATGGTAATCGTCGTAATCGTTGTATACTACGAATGCGTTGGGCCGAACCTGTTTGGTAATGTGGCTAAGCAATCCACTTCCACCGAATAGATCGACAAATACTTTTGCATCTGGAAATTCATCTAAAGCGCTTTTGAACAGCTTTATAAATCTTCTTTTCTGCCCCATGAACGGAAGCGGGGCCGTGGTGTACATTTTTGATGTCATTTTTTATTATAGTTTTGTATTCTCTCTCACCAAAATAATAATGCGAAACAGCCGCAATGAAGACTTTAAGGTCCTCGGGTATGCGGCTGTTTCGCATTTTATAAGGTTAGAAGGTGAGAGAGCTAACCTTGACCGGGGGCTGCTTTATTCTTAAAGCAGTCCGGCGTTGGCTCTATTGAGGATCATAGTCCAACCAATAGAACTATTTAGAGTTGGGGCAACGAAAGGAATAGCTTCGTGTGGAAACCTTACTTCTTTCTTTAGCCTTTCGCGATCTTCTGTTTTAAAATGATTTCTGATTTGACGGAGGTAGTTAAGTGCCTGATCGGAAATAAGCATCTCCTCTACCATATCCATATTTTCTGGATTTATTGGCCGCGCAACAGTAACAGCCAGGTAAAAGCTGTTTTCTTCAATTTCGAAGCGATTACGAGCTGCAGTAATTTGGCCCCAATCGATCATGAGGTAGTAACCGGTTATGGCATCGATAAACTTCCGGGCCAACGTTTCATCCACACCAAAAACAAAATCGCTTATTCCTGGTACCAGGCTTTTTTCGGCTAGGTTTTCTACCGCTGTTTTCAACTCGGGATAACCAGGTAAATCCAATCTTCCGGAGTTGAATATTTTGAGCACACCTGCATGAGACGGAAACCTGGCATAGCTTAGAAATATGTCTTGTGTTAGATTGTCCATGTTATGAGTTTTTAGCCTCGAGCTGCGAGCTGCGAGCAATTAGGTTTTCAGCTTCCGTACCAGAGAAATAAATACCGGCAACATCGGAATCTTCAGGGAGTTCATAAACCTTCACCTTACTTGATAAGAAAAATACTATCGAATTATCGCGACGCAAATGGTCAGCTAATCCATCAAGTGTCTTCTTTACAAAATCAACTTTCTCCACATCTGACATACCCTTAAACTCAGGAAATCTTTCTGTGAAGAAATCATACTCAATTTGCACTAAGAACTTTTTGCCCATGATTAAATTATTTTTTTGATTTGGTTGATTGACAAGCCCGTTTTCTTGGAGATCTCATCAAGGTCGACATCGTTATCGTTGAGCATGCGCACTGAATCGATTATATTTTTCAGCAGCAAGTCGAGGTATTTGAACAGGTTGGCATTATCAATATCTTCGTATCCCTCTTTTTCGAGCGAATACATTGATTCGGAAATACCCACAGTTAATTTGTTTTTTGGGCCGGTATCGGCATCCTTTCGGCTCCAGATTATGGAATACCTGGTTTTATTCATCAGGAAAGCCAGAATAGCGTGAAAATTGAGCAGGACCCCAAACTTAACCCGGGCCGGAGCGTGGTTTATTGCTTTGGCCACAATAACCGGTTGCTTGTAAAAATACAGCGTGCGGATTAGCTGATCGAGGTCTTCATCCTTTTTGTTCTCGATGTAGGCGTTGTATGCTCCAATGGCCTCGACAAACTGACCTGCAGTTAAATTAGTTTCCAGGAATGATCCGGAGCGATTGAACCGGTACCCATGGTAAAAATGACCATTTATAAGAAGCTCGGGAAGCAGGTTTTTGGAAAATACCGCATCGATGACATACCTGTACTCTAATTTAGCAGCCCACTGGTATTCGGGTTCGTCGGGTAGTTCTGCAGGTGGATGCTTGCGTAATTTGTCGCGGATCTCCCGGGGGAGTTTATCCAGGGACTTTACTTTACCATCGGAATCGATATACTCAAGCTCGAAAAAGAATCTAAACAGATCGCTGGCTCTGTAGATATTCTCCCAGAACTGATCGTTTTTATTGTCGCGGCGTTTGGTATCGATACCGGCCATACTGCAGAACCATGTGGCCCGGCATCCGAGCGCATTGGTTTTACCAGCCTGAAAATCGATAATAGCTTCAACCAGCATAAGGTATTGCTCCCGGTTCAGCTCCTCCCAGGTGTCTGGAAATGTGTATATATTTTTGCCAAAATAGAGGTCTCTCATGTCATTAAAAAATGTGAGTTATCGATATCGTTAATGTCGTCGCCTGGGATTTCGATGTCTATTGAATCACCCTCCTCGTCGACCGGTTGGTTGAGTTCCTGGTCGATTAATCTCCAGTAATCGTCGGCCTGACGATGGAACAGCTCCGAAATAGCCTCTTTAACGTGGGTTTCCTGTTTTCCCTTGGTTTTGCTCCATTCGTTGTAAATGTCGTTACGGAGCGATCGTGGAAGATCGGGGTAATCGAACTGGAAGATGGCGCGTGCAACAGTACGGTAAGCAATGGCGCGTTTTATATTGCGCTCGAGCTTCGGTTTGTTTGCATAGGTTTCGGCGGTTATTTGGCGCGAAGCCAGGTCGGTATCGGAAACCTCCAGCTGGAGGTGAATGGTACGGTTGAAGAAATAGGCCGATCCATCGAGTCCACAATACTCCGAAAAGTCGTCAGCGGTTTTTATCAGCAGCTCGTTGAGCGTTTTGTACATTTTGGTTTCGGTCCAGCCTGAGAAGGTTTGGGCGTCGGAAGAGAACAGGGTAAGCAGCTGATCCATGTATGTCCAGTAAGCATCGAGGTAATTTTCCTGCATCAGCTGGATCTCGTACTTATAAAACGATACTTCTTCTTTCTTTTTTCCAACTACCTTAAAAATAAGGTGGTGATAATAGGTACGGTTGCCAATGGCTCCCTGCAGGTATTCCACTGCCTTGTCCTTTTTTTCGTCGGCATTTTCAGATGCAAACTGAGCTTTTAGAGCGTCCCATAGCGTTTGACCGATCGTTGAAACAATGTTTTGTTTGGCACGTTCGTATGACCCCTGCATTTCAGACAAATACGTTGTGGATTCTACGCCTGAAACGACGTCTTTAAAATCGCCTATGTTGGTGAAAAAATCGAATGTACGGCTCATTGTTGTTGGTTTTTAATTTGCTCAATTTCACTCTTTACATCTGCAAGCGCTTGTGAAGTGTTGTTTACCTGGTTCTGTAGTCTATCCTTACTCGATGTATCTTCCTGTCGTTGCGGAACATCTACATAAAGACCATAACGCCACCCTTGTTTATAGAGGTGAGGTTTGTTTACCCTGATCATGTCGTTGAATGGCTTCAGGCAAATACCTTCAGCGATCGGGCGATTCATGAACAGATAAATGATGAAATTGTAATACAGATCGGATCCGGATTTACTGATAATACCATCCTTTGAAATATTGCTGATGCTTGCATCGACACCTTTGGATGCCAACAGTACCTCCTGAGCGCGTTTATGAAAACTGAGTCGAGCGTCGACATGTTCTTTTTGTTTTAGATCCACATCCTCGAAGCGCCAACGCTCCTCTTCGTTATTACCGGTACGGAATGAGTACGACACATAGGCTTTTCCCTGGTTGTCGGCTCCGGACATAAAATCGATCAGTTTTTTAACCTCTGTATTTACATAGAGAGTAAACAGGTGCTCGTGGTACTTTTCGCCAATCTCAATACCGTTAATTTTGAGGTATTCTTTACCGGCTTTTTTACGATCGGCATTGATTTCACAATACTTCTGGAGCATTTTCTTTTTCGACTCGCACCAGGCATCCGGGATGATAATGTGAACCTTTGCACCGAAGAAGTTATTGAAAAATGAATTAAGGTCTTTTGGGGTTGAATTGGCTCCTTTAATCCATTCGAGACTGCCCCGCATGAATTTGTTAACCCCGTAGATCTTACCAACGGCATCGTTTTTATAATGACCAATGGCCACTTTATATTTCCGGGCCTTAGATAAACTGAACTTCTTGTACTTTTTAAATTTACGGGTGAGGCCGTAGTTCCAATTGCCCACAAACACCATGTCGAAGTCTTTCGACTCGTAATCGTCCTGGAACATGTCAATCTCCTGACGCGATGCCAAGCGCGTGCGTTTGTTCTCAACCAGCTCGAAACCATACATGGGTTCCTGCAGTTTAAACGTTCGGATTACATCGTCGGTAAGGAGTCGTGATGGACTGAAAAAGAACTTAGGATAAAACTCCTCGAAATAATAATACCGACGCAGGATCTGTAGCAGTGTGTCTTCAGCTGAGTGCTCCATACCTTTGAGCTCCCAATCGTCGAACATTTCTTCAATCTCAGGTTGTTTACCCCACCTTCTAACCAGCTTACCTTTTTCGTCAAACTCTTCACGGTATGGCCGCGGACCAATACCATACAACAAACGAACCTGCTTTTCAATTAGCTCGGGCAGCTCACTGTTTTCCTCAATGAGCTTCTCGATCTCCTCGGGCTCATTATTGCGCGGCCCCTTCAGTAATATTGAATGACCATCGACCCGCATTAGTATTGGGCCATTCTGGTTGTTCGTCGTGTTGTTGAATATGGCTTCAACGGGAGACGTGACTGTACTGCCAATTTGGAATGACAGGTTGTGATTTCCGGCATTTACATAGCCCCACGAGCCGAGTGTGTTAATATCCATAGCTTACTGTTTAAACCAATTTACTTTGTGCAACTGAAAACCATCGTTAGGAAAGCCGATGAACCGGAGCAATACCCGATGGCATGTCTTTGGCTCCCCTTCATTATCCTGGAATAAGAAGTAGGCATCACCATCCGCTTCCCATTGTTCGCGTGGCAATTGAGCCCGGGTCTTGCATCCTTCCATGATCCTTAGCTTACTCGAAGCCTCACCCGTTGCCAGGTTACATGGGTAGAATGCAATCTTGAATGTACCATCAGGTAGTTTACTTACTTCCTGGGCCAGCCTGATTGCTTCTATTCCTTCAATGTTTCTCATACCCAAACCTAATCCCAAATGCCCGGAGCAAAAAGGACACGAGCAACATGCAATGCACACCACCTGGCCCCACCAAAAGAAAAATTATAGAGGATCTTGAGTGTTTTAACCTAAAAACACAATAAAAGCATGAAACCCGCACCAGTCGCGGCCTGTCATATTTCCCGAAAATCGAATCACCGTGCAATGCGCAAAGGTTATTTAGCGCGGCGTGCAGATGGGAGCCGTGTAAAATTACTTTTCGAACGATTCTGAATAAAGAATGATTGATTTTCAAACAGTTCGATATTGATTCGTTATCAATTCGAATAATTATGCGGGGTAATTGAATGTATTATTGCTATTTTTTTATGCTTATTTCACAACAATGTTATCCGGTAGATCTATCGGGATATTGCTCATTTCATTCGGCAGTAAGTGTTCGAATTTTCCGAAAAGATAATAGATGAATGCCGACGATAACTGAGTGGACAAGCCGGCCTGATATTGCCAGGCGATTTTCTTTTCGCTGGATTTATCCATTTCAATCCTGCCATTTATCTCGAGCTTTGGAGTTCGATAGATTGAGGAGTTCAGATTTTTGCATGTATTCAGATCCACCAGCACCTTTGGAATGCCACGGCCATTTGAAGCGAAAAGGATCTCGAGCAGCTTGTAAATTTCCCAGTAGAAAATAGTGCGCTGTTTTTCGTTTTTAAGCTCTACTCTGAATCCGTAGGCTTCCAGCTCCTTTTTCATTAGCCTGGCATCGGTGGTTATTTTCTGCTGTACCTCGCGCGACTTGTTACCGGCACGATCGTGCCAAAGCAGTATCTTTTTGCTTTTGTGGTGCGTTCCAAAGAACTCCCAAATTTGCCGGGCCAGCTCGGCCTGCGGAAGTTGGGCATAGTGAGTAAATTCTTTCAGCGTCCGGATCTTGTTTTCGTCCTTAAATTCCTGGCTCACTACTATCGATGAAAAGAATCCCGGATCATATCCCAGCTCCAATGGTTCGTCGGGCTGGAAGTACTTCAACAAACTCGCATCAACCTTAAATGTTTCGTCCAGGTTGAGCGACATCAGGTTGCTGTATTTGTACCCATCGTTAAAGCCATGAATGTTGTGGTTGTAGCCTACAAAAAACATATCGGCCACCTTTTTTAGCGCAATGTTACAGATGGCCACCAGGAACTCATCCATCGATAATTTATCGAGCTGCGTTTTAAAGAAATTCGCGCCCAGGAAATCTTTGTTTACGAATGTTGATGCGGTAATGTAATAGGTTGCAGAGTGCCGCATATCGCGCAAACGTGGCATCCACAAAGCGATGTGTTTTTGGTGGTAAACAATTTTCCCCTGCAGCTTTCTTACTTTACCAGGATCCTTCGTTTCCTTCATTTCCTGCTGCAGCTTATAAACCTGGTACTGGTGTTTATTTACCTTCTGAAATACCGTCCATATTTCGTTGATCAGCCGATGATCTGTTTGGTGTTCGTACTCTTCAAACCAGTTATCTTCTCCAAGATCTACCCGGGCCGTATCACTAACACCGGTGACGCCCTGGTAATATGGCGAGCGCCGTGTTTTTCCTTTACCACCACGCAATCCAGGGAAGATCCTACTCTTTAGCTTCTCCCCTTTGTTATGCTTCATTTCTTCAACAAAAGCATGTACGCCGGAAGCACCTGCAGCCGAATCCGGAACATCCGACGACACCAGCTGGTGATGATGGCCGGTTCGCCAAACCCAGGCATGTTTTGGATAAGCAATGGCCACCCGAGGTTTTTTAAAATGCGCCGGTAGTTTCGATGTACCGATAACAAAATCAATCCCCTCCTCTGCCAGTGGTTTTTGCTGTGGTCCGAATGGCTGAGCAAAGTAACCCCGGAGTGCCGGCACAATGTTGGTGAATAAATCTACATAGGTTTTGTTTATCAGGTACGATTTTTCTCCCGGCATATCGTACGCCACTTTCTGTGTACGCGGACCGAAAATACCTTCCGTTTTTCCTGCAGCACGGGCCACCCTGGCAATTATCGTATTGGCATCGATAACCATGGCCCGTATCTGCATTTTATTCATATAGATCCGCTCGTATGCCGATACTGCAGCGTTTATTGTTTCGTGATTGCTCATTCGCTCACCTCCTCAAAATCTACGTCCTGAACATCGGCGTCACTAAACAACTTTTTCTTCTCATCCTTCTCGATCGGCAGGTCTGTAATCAGTTTCACATAGAAACCATCGTTGCATTTGGCCGCAATTTCTTTCAGGTTTTCTTCTTCGAAACCAAGGTCGGCACCGGTAATTTTCGGATCCATCAGGAATACATGTGGCTCAAAGTCTTCATCAGAAAGCACGGCAGCAGCCTGTTTTCTCAGTTTGTTTGCATCTAATTCAAGTTGCCTGGCCAGTTTAAAATCACCGGCTTTAACAGCCAGCTTCTGCAGGTCGATCAACTTATCAGCACTATCCAAATCCCAAACCTTTTGCGGAACATTCAAATCCACTGAAAAATAACTAAGCGCCTCCGAAATACGTTTTTTGCAGGCCGGTATCGATAAGCGTATTTTTTGAACGGCCATAATACGGGTGCGTAACTTCTGAGCCGCCCGGTTAATGCTTCGTTCGTGCTCCACTTCGCGGATCTCAATACACCACTGCAGCTGCTGGATGTAAAGCTGCAACTCCCGGGGGATCCCTTCAGATCTTCCGGTGTCTAAAAAATCGGTAATTATGTCGGGGTGTAATTGTTCTACCCGGGACAGCATCGTAGTCATACGCCAAATAATTCGTTTTTCATTTCGTCTAAATCGCGGTTTTTACGGCGGAAGTGGAGCGCTTTGGCAACATCGTGCGCACCTTCGCCCGGGTTCTCGAGTGCTTTCTCCAGGTATTCATCCACTTCACTTTCGTGGGTTACATATCCTTTCTTCCAGGCGTTGTTAACCTCGCTCAACGGGTTGTCGAATTCTGCTTTCAAACATTCACGCTCGTAAGCCGTACGGCATTCCAACTGTAGTATGTAACTCACCGGGTAGTTGCGGCTGCCATACACTTCAATCTGATCTAATAGTTCCTGGTTAATTTCCATTGTTCTGTTTGGTTATATCGATGAATAGTTGCTTGCGATCTTTGTGCTTATCTAGGTTCTGCCGGTCCTTCTCTTTTTGCTCCGGAGTTCGCTTTTTGTTTTTCAGGAAAGAACTGTAGCGTTTCACGTTTTCCCTGGCGTTGGCAAATTCGTCCAGGAACCGGTCCGGATCTTCCAGGAACATTGTCTCCAGTTGTACTCTTTCCGAGTAGTTCCTGATCAGCGGATGTTTGTACAGGAACTTGCCATTATTGTTTAGCGCCTCAAGCTCCCGGAAGCAAAGCAGGTTCCTGATCCTGAGCTCGGCCAGTTCTTTTACCAGGGCTTTGCTGGCATTACTATCAATAATCGCGTCAATTTCACGCATGCGAGCGTGCGTATTGACGCGATCGTTATAAATAAGGGTAGCCTGTTGAACATCAATTATTTCGAGTTTTCGCCACTCGATGGCTGGGTACTCTTCGTGCTTTTGGAGTTTTCCGGAGCCTTGGTATCGCTTTTTTTTTCAGCGTCGAGTTGCTCTTCCAGGTCTTCATTCTGCTGCTGCAGCTCCTGGTTCTCTTCTTTCAGCTCCTCGTTTTCATCCTCGAGGTCGGAATTCTGTTCGCGAAGCGCATCCAGTTTAGATTCTAAAGTTTCAATCTCGCTTAAAAGACCTTCCTTAACGTCCTCTTGATCCTTCAAAAACTTTTCATCAAACGTGAAATTTTTCCAGTCAATATTGCCAAAGGTTTCTTTTAATATGGCATCAGGAATTAAATCCACTTTTGGTTTAAGTTCTTTTAGTATTTCATTGGCCGCAGCGGGTGTTCCCGAAACAGAAGCTTTTAGAAAAAGTATTTTACACTCGATCAGAATTTTTGTTTGATCGTGTTCTTTCAGCTCATTGGTTTTATCACTCTCTGCAGGTACCTCTGTTTTTGGCTCGCCACCACCTTCATCTACTTTTGGAAGATTAAACACATATTGCTCTAAAATAGGCTGAATGGTGGCCTTTTTCATGTCAATCGGAACAACACCAAGGTTGTCGCCTAATTTGCGCACATAAGCCGCCAAAACCTTTTGTGTGGCTTTTTCAAGGTCAACCTCCAGTAGTTCCTGGTTTAACTTTTCCAACTCTGCTGCTTTTTGTTTTTCCGGATCCAGCTGGTCCTTCATTTTTTCATGAACAAAATCGGCCAGTTTCATCATTACCTCTCTCTCCTTTTCAGGAACCGGCTCCAGTATTTCTTTAATCCGGGTGTAGATTGTTTCAAGCGCTTCCAGGGTTTCAGCCTGCTCCATTTTCGCAGTTAGCGTTCCGGCCTGTTCAGCCATTTTACCGAGCAGTTCTTTGGCCTGTTCTTTTGCCCAGGCACGGCGGTTCTTCACAATATCATCTTTCGAAACCACATCCAGCAAAGCCCAAAGCGCTTCTTTCTGGTGTTTGTCGGGTTTCAAATACTGCCGTTTACAAAGTGGATTATTGGGTAGTTTCTCCCGGAGCAATTGCATGTCGGGTTCAAAATACTGTGCGCCGATTAGTTTATCGTAAACCGGCTTCTTTTCGCGGAATGATGCCATTGTATTGAGTTTTAAAGTGATTACTCTTATTTACAACAGCAAGGTATTCTGCAATGCAGAAAATTTAAAGGACAGCCATAGATTTATGACTATCCTTTTATATTTTGAAAAAATATTTATTTAGCGAGTCCACTCTTATCTCTTAACTGGCGATATAATTCACCTTGCCCAGAAGATCCTGGGACGAACACATCTTTTGTGAAATTTCTTTCATCTATATCAATCTCTTTGAAAATTGAATAGAATTCTTCTTTACTTACGATTTCTCCAATTTTATTGAAATGAAGATATGCATGTTTGAAGAATCTCATTAGTGCAATAAAACCGGTAGATCTGTTTAAAATCATATTTGGCCTTAGATTATCCCATGCTTCTGGCCATCTCTTTTGAACAGCATGAAAATAGTTCCATAGAATCTGTGCGATTTTGTAATCTTCTTCGTCTTCAATAAATATATTTCTTAAAAAATAACGTTCCAGTTCTGCCCCTTCAACCAACGGCAGTTTTTTTCGTTTTTTCCTTTTATAGAAATCTCTGTCTTGTTGAGGATTTTTTGAGATGTATTTTATTAAATTTTTGACAAAAGTATCTTGAGTAATAGTTTCAACCTCTTTATTCCGAGCATTTCCAAGAATCTTGATCCGCTTATAGAATGGGCTTCCTTCTTTAGCATTTAGAGCTCTTACAACGTTATGAGCAGTCTTTTGAGGACTACGACTTTGAGCAAATGCATACAAGTCTGCAACCAAAGAATTGCTTACGTTTTTTTGTTCTTTATTAATAGTAGCAAATACAATTGCCTGATCCTCTAATTCCATATCAATATAGATGGTAACGATGCATTGAAATGTATTTCCAGGCTTCTCATAATGATTCAATCCCGCAATACGATGCTGACCATCTAAAACTTTAGCCACATCCTGCTTATACAATATTTTCATTGTATTTGTTTTCTCATCAAACTCTGCATGATTCGAAGACATTGCAAGAATAATACTATTTGGGAAAGAGGCATCAATTAGGTTTACGTATTTACCAATTTCTTTCTCTCTGTTGGGATTCAACTCTCGCTGAATTCCTATATAGTCCTCAACCTCTCTGTTATCAGAACCATCTCGAAGTCTTCTGACATCAGCAAATGAAATATATTCCAATTCGTCTTGATTGATGACTGCAACATACATATTTCCGATAGGTTGCGTTGCTTCCAGACACTTAAGCTCAATATATTGTTTAGTTATGTATTCCATGATTTAAGATAATCTATGTATAATTAATTCCTGTTCTCCTTTTCTGTTCTTTCCGATGTCAGGTGAGCGTCTTGTAACAACAAATTGAGAAAAATAGAACATCACCACAGAAGCCGTAAAGAAAACATATGAAAAGATTCTGATTATTTCAGCTTTAGGTTCATCTATTCCTGTCGATAGAACCACATAACAAATTGAAGCAAGAAATAACACCATGATCGATATACTATTCCAAAATCCGCTAAAAAACCGTTTAGAATAATTGATTGAAAAAGTAATATAAGCCGATGACATTAAAGAGATAGCATACAAAAAGAAATCTCCATTAATATAAAAAGGTTGCATTGATTCTAATTCTGAAAAAAATAGAACCTTAATAATACCGTAGATCAGAGGTGCGATTGTAAAACAAATCACAAAAAAAGTATGCCCTAATGTGTTAACATGCCAATCCACAAATGGCTTCATCCTCTTCAGATGAAGCCTTACAGTGCTCAAGTAGTCATTCATTTTCACTATATATTGGTTATTATAAGTTCTTTATAATTAGTTCTTTTTGCCCCCTTACCTCCAACAAGACTAAACCTAGTCAGAGCATGTATATCGCCATGGTTACTAAATAATTCTCTTATGCTTGAATGGTCCGCATTGGTCATGATATAATAACCACCAACGCCTCTTATATATTCCAGAAATTGAGAAAGCCTTATTTGGTCGTTCCATGCAAATATTTTTTGATTATACTTAACAAAACCATTATTACCATGGGCTACGGTATATGGGGGATCAATAAACACCAGGTCTCCACGTCGAATATTTGGAGTTGATTTTCTAAAGTCACGTGAAGAAAAAAACGTCTTATTAAAAAGCTTACTTAATGCCTGTATATTGTCAAAATCAAACAACTCTGCATATTGTTTGTACCCATACGGAACATTATATTCTCCTTTCAAATTTTCACGATAAATGCCGTTAAAAGAAGTCCTATTCAGATATATAAATCTAGATGCCTTTTGCACACGATTAGCATATTCAGCTCTTCTAATATTATAATAATAGTCCTTATCATTAACATGATTTCGTAAATCTTCAATTAATGCATCTGGACTTGATTTTATAATTTTATATGTATCGATCAAGTCGAAATTAAGATCAGAGAGATAGGATCTACCATTAATAAAACCATTTGATTTTAAATAAATATAAACAGAACCGCCACCAAGAAAAGGTTCTATATAGTTATTAAAATTATCTGGAAGAAATTCTTCGATTTGGTTGAGAAGCCAATTTTTTCCACCTGCCCATCGCAAGAATGGTTTTGTATGTTCCGTGGTTTTTATCATTATAAAAGGCTTGCTGTCAAATACATGTTATGGTGACAGTTTGATTGCGGTTAAGTTATTTTATTCAAATATAGAAAAAAAATGGTACTACAATAGTAGCACAATAAAAAATCCCGGCCTCAAACAAAGCCGGGATTGTTGCATTAAACCTAACTAACTAAAACTATTTATGAAACTAAAACTGTGTTAAGCAGTTTGTACTCGCGAGTTAAGTACCTCTACAAGCGTATTATTATCCAAAATCCGGAATGATATTTTACTGCCTGCATTACCGGTCCATGAAACACCACCAGCAAGCGTAAATACGGCATTGTCGGCAATAATGCTAGGATAAGCACCACCACTACCGTAAATGGTAATAAAGCGTCCGTGATCGGCTTCAGCAATACCCGAAACGGCATTGATAGTTGCAGCTGCACCACCACCGGTAGTCAGCTGGTACCTGTCGTTATCGGTTACCGGTATTGTTGTTGCATCAGCAGCCACAACATCAGCTTCGTTGGCACTAAGCGCCCCAACATATTTGTAATAGTGGCGCAACGAAGTGTTACCAAACACAAGCGGAGCAACAGAAGCTTCATCGTTTAGCTGTACCTTTTGTTCACGCATGCGAAGCGGCTGGTCTAAACTTCCGATCATATACCACTGGCTGGTCTCAATTTTTCGGAAGAACAAAATAAACTTACAGCCTTGCTTCGTTTCGGCAAAATCGAGCACCTTATCGCGGAAAGCATTGGCCAAAACAATATTAATATTCTTATCGCCCTCAACCGTTAAGTCGTTCAATGTGCCACCACCTTCGTATTTGGGCCGGTTATGACTTGCAAAGTAGTGCGGAACCTCGCCAGCAAGTAGAGAAATGTCGGCAACCTCACGCGATGCATTGGGTTGCGGGAATGGCTGGGAAGTATCAATCTGTGTTACTTCAACCAGGGCAATTTCGTAGGCAATTTGGTTGGCCTGCGAGTTCAAATCGCTATCGTCGGCAATATCTCCTATAAACGCCATATTGGCATGTAATACGCCACCAACTGTACCAAATCCAAACAACGACCCCACAAAGTCGCCAATTTCAATTCCGGCAGTTATGGCTAGTACCGGAACTGCCAGAATAACCAGGAGCGTAAATAAGAAACCGAACGCCAGGCGTTTGTTTCTCCAAAAATTCTGCAGGCGGAAATAAGCCCACTGTTTTTTATTGAATTTTTTCATGATGAAAATCTTTTTAAAGTGAATGAAAAGGTAGGCGGTTATTTACCGCCTACCAGTAGGTTATCGTGCATATGGAGTTGTTGCAGCGTTATACGAGAGGTTTCCACCAACAACGCGGCAGATCTCTTTAAACTTAGCAGCTCCGGCATCCCAAACAACCACAATCGAGTCGCCAACAGCTGTTGGAGTCCAGGCTTCGGTAATTTCAGAGAAATCGCCGGCTTTGGCAATTGTAGAAGCGTTGGTTAAGCTATTACATTCAATAACGTACATCTGACCAACGGCTTTGTTGGCGATGGTAGTTATAGCAGTTGCACCGGTATTTGCTATTGTTCTGAACCAAAAACCGTTGGCAGCGTCAGGTGCAGTGGCGTCGGCAGCAAGATCAGTATAGGGTTTCGGGAACCAGATCATTTGCTCATCCCATCCGCGAGCCTCAAGAGCTGCTTTGCTGGCAGCCTGTTTACCGGCATAGCCTGCAGATGTTCCTTCTTTCCATTTCGAAGTAACATAAACGTTATTCAAACGGCGCTCCATGTAGAACTTGAACATTTCGCCTGGAATATTTTCCAAACACTGCTGGTTACCTGGTTGAGTTGCCCACATTACTTTAAGGTTGCCCATGTTTGGAACCCAAACAAGAGGAATACCTGTATCCGGAACCTTAGTAACATCAATACCATCGAAATCGCCGTGCAGGTTGTACTTCGAGCGGTAACCTGTTTTGTACCACATTTGGTGGTTTTTGTTCACATGAACAGCCAAAACATCTTCTACTTCCAAACCAAGAGGCTCGAGCTCTGTTTTCAACAGGGATGCAAATTCAATTATAGCATCGATCATTACAGTGCCGGTTTCGTCATACGAAGCCAGAGAAGCATCAACGAAAGCACGCACTTTTTTCTCGATGTTGTACAAGAACATACGTGGAATTTGTCCGGTAGAAGCATTCAGGTAATGACCTGGAGTACCGGCAACCGGTTTCAGGTAAATACCACGCACCACGCGGGCATAACGTTCTTTTGTTGCTTTTTGCATGTAAAGCAATAAGAAATATTCGATCATTCCCCACTTCACTGAATCAGATCCGTTGGTATTCAAATAACCGATATAAGTACGCTCCATTGTTTTGAAGTCGCCAAATTTAGACAAGATCATTGCATCGTCAACGTAACCGGTTTCAGGTTCTAACGATCCGCTACCCTTCAGTGAGGTTTCGCTATCCTGGTAAGCCTGGGTTAATTCGCCAACAAATGCGTTGGTGATCAGTTCGCGATCCTGAACACCTGAGCGCAATGGGAAGATTCCGTAAGGGTTAGGAATTTCGAGCACACGAGCAATCAATTCGCGAACACGGAACTGAGTGAACGAATCACCAATACCGGCGTTGGTTAAAGCATCCAAACTAGGATTCGCAGAGCTGCGTAATACATCAACGCTTAACTGACCCGCTTTATGCAATGCGGTAACACCTGCAGCAACAGCTTTGGCAAAACCACGGAAATCGCCGTTAAACTGATCCTGGACATCTTCATCAACCTCGCCCATTCCATGAACCGAACCAGGATTCATAAACAACTGGTTCCAGCGGCGGCTACGATCGTAAATAGCATTCTCAACACCGAACAGGTGAGTATCGCTATGCGGCATAGCTATACCTGTTGCATCAAATTTAATTGTTGCAGTTGGAGGAGTATCAGTTTCTCTTCCTGCAGCAACGGCCCGCAAAGAAGTAACCATTTGTTTGTTCTGGCTAATTAAAGCAGAAACAGCAGCAACCAAATCAACTTTTTTTGCTTTTGGTTTTTTTGTTTCGGCAGTTTCTTCAGTCTCCTCAGTTTCGTCGGTCTCTTCAGTCTCCTCAGTTTCGTCGGTCTCTTCAGTTTCTTCAGCAAGCAATGCCAAAACTGAATCGTGCGCCTGAGCTTTTTCAACCTGCTCTTCGTAGGCTTTTTGGTCGTCGTAAAAATCCGACTGGAATTGCTCTTTATATTTCGATGCAATTTTAGCCCAATCTTCATCGGTTAATTCACCGTCTTTGGCCTTTTTCACCCAACCAAGGGCAACAAGTACCGCATTCAAATTTTGAAGGAACTTTTTCATTGTGTAAAATTTTATGATTGTAAATAACTAAGTGTCCGTGCATGTGCCTGGGCTTTGTTGTTTTGTTTCATTCCCTGGCTGTGAGCGTAAAGAATAGCCTCTTCGAGCTCGGCAATTTCATCGATCAGGCCAATTTCGACGGCCCGCGGTGCATCGAAAGTTTCTCCGCGGAAGACGGGATGATCGTTTTTAAGATTGTTGAGCTGTGGCCGGGCATCCCTAACGGCCTGTTCGAATTGCTCCTGGAGCGGGTTGAGCTCCTCTTTGATGTACTGTTTTGGTTTTCCATTTGCTAAATCGTTAAATTTTTTATTCTTGAGATCCGATCGCTCGGCATATTCTTCCACAAAGTCAACTCCCATCCCTTCGAAGTAGGGTTTCAGGTTCATAAAGGCAACCATGGTACCCAGCGATCCGTGGGTATCGTTTACTGTATAGCTGAAAATCCGATTGGAAGGTGAAGCCACAAATAAACCGGCACTGCAGTTTTTCTTTTTCACAAATGTGATGAATGGCTTTTTAGTGTTTTTAACCACTTCGTAAGCTTTCTCCAACATCCAGGCTTCGCCTCCACCGGTATTGGCGTGCAGAAAATGAGCAATGAATTTTGGATTGGCCTCAGCTGCTTTTACATCGCGTAAAAATCGTTCAGTACTGAAATACCAACGATAATAATCATCGTCGGCCAGAATTGGCCCGAACATACGATGGTATGCAATGGAGTTTGATGGAATGTCGGTTTCGTTAAACTGGTTGGTTACATTAACGGTAGGATCCACTTCGCCTGCAATAGCTGTAAGATCCATCGCCATGTTGGCAGAGATCTCCTCGTACGATGGTCCTTCATCGCTCAGAAAACTACCAGGATTAAGAAACATGGTTGCAAGAATACTCTCCAGTGTCTCGCGGTTGGAAAAGCGTGCGTTTGCCAGATAATTAATGAATGACTGAATTCTTGACATATTTTTTATATGCAAGTTCAGCCCGGGGCGAATATTTTTAAAGGACTCGACTATCTTACGGCAACTAGCCGCAAATGGCTAGTCGGTGAATGGATCATCGAGCAGATCGGCAGTAATTTGCCAGTCGTGCACAAAGCTTTTGGTGCTTATTACGGCACGGAGCCGTTGTTCTTTGTTGCCCACCTGGTATGCTCCACCATCGGTATCGAATAAAATGGCAACAAACGGCCGGCGATGTCTGTATCTTCCCGAAGCTGTTAAATCATCTCCGGAGAATGCCACACGCAACGACAGCTGGGAGAATGAATTGCCATCACTTTCGGGGTTACCAACTTGCGGATCGATGTCGATATCGGAGTGTAACTTGTCGAATCCATCATAAGGAGCCACAATGTTTGGCGGAAGCATATCGACCGGACAAAGAAAAATTCTGTTTGAAAATTGTTTTGGCATTTTTCTGTTCTTTTTGGTTACTCGTTTAACAGTAAAATCACTGTTTTACTGCACTTTCTGTTAAATTTTTTAATAATCAACTCAATTTCAATCGCTTAGAAGCTCACTAAAGCGTTTTTCGGTCTTTTTTCGGCGGTATCGGTAGTCAATTTTTTTGATGGTGTCGTAATTTGCTGTATTATTTCGCACATTCAAGCCACGTAAAATTGCCTCAATAATTTCCTTCTGATCGAACTTCTTTTTGTACCCAATCTCAAAACGTTCGCGTACCCAACATTTAAAATCGGCTTCAATATAATCCTGAAGTTTCTCCTCGGCCCATTTCGGGATATAAATAAAACGGCTTTTGTAAATATAGTGGTTGGTATTTTTTACCGGCAGCACAAATGTTACGGGGTTTTCAATTAGTGGACGATTTACAGGAAAGTTGCTGGGAAAAATAAATGAATGTATGAGTTTACCCACAATGCTACGGCGCGAAACGATTATGTACTTTGAGCCGGGTTCAGAATTAAACAAGTGGCGGCAGTAAGCCTGGTGAAGCGGATCAAGCGAGAATGTAATCTTTGGCTTTGTGTCGTAATTTATATTCATTAACCAGGTTTGTTTCTTCAACCTGGAAAAGCAATCACTAACAAATATAACATATCTTTTAAGTTTCCTAAAAAGAAAAACCCGAGACATATAAAAAAGTTACCTACACTGCCTACATCACCATTAAATAACTAATACATAATAGTTTAAGTGTAGTTTTTTGCTACCTACAAATGGCCTTTGTAGGTAGCTTTTTTTACCTACACCAAAAACAGCCTACAAAACATCTGTATTTGCCTACGAATTTTATGTTTTTACCTACACTAACCTACAGTAACAAAATGATATTAGTTTTTTAAACTATTAATTTATAAGTATTTATACTATTCTAATTATAATTTGTAGGTAATGTAGGTAGCATTTTAATGTGTACCTGATCTGCATTTCTACAAACCAAAACTAAAACTATGTTAACGCTCTGACAGTCAAAAGAATAAACGATTTCAAAAATATAAAAATCCTACATTTCACCTAAATTTTTAGTTATAAATGTGTAGTTTTTAAAGTGCTGCTGTGATGCTCTGTGGTGGATGTCAGCCGGGGATGGTCCTAAAATTCTCGTTTAGGGGGTCCGGGGGATTTTGGAAAAGAGATGATTCTTTTTTTTGTTTAGATTTTCTATATACCTGTATCGATTCCCTACATGAATATGGTATCTCGCTTTGCTCGATGGATTAATCTACCCTCTGTCTCGTACCTCGACATCTCCCTTCAAAGAAGGGAGAACAAAGCGGTGTTCTCCGTCAGCTGACGGATCACAATTATTAACGCCTGGCGGCGATATGGCCTGTGGTATTGCGCCGGTGGTTTTTTGTTACTGCAGTATGTATGCGATATTTACCTGCCCGGGATGAAGAGCAGTGTCCTGAACGATCCGGAGCCCTTTCCAGGAGTATTGGTTTCCCTGGTGCATTACTCCCCCGCCCTTTACCTCGAATGTTACAAATAAACGGTAGTCGGAATAAGAAAGCAGCAGAGCGTTTGGTATTAGATCCGGGTGTTTCTTTTTGAATTGACTGATCAGCTGCTCTGCCTGTTCTTTTATTTGTTCTACTTTCATTCTGCTCATGGGGCAAATATAAAAACAAAGCCCGGCATTTCTACCAGGCTTTGCAATTCGCGAATCGCGAATCATGAATATATCGTTTTGTTACTCCAGTATAATGGTCCTTAGTTTCTCCACATACGCCGCATAACCTTGCTGTGTGGCCGGAAGCGGTTTCCGGGTGCGTTTCTCCTGGTAGTCATCTTCAACAACCAGCTCGCCGGCTTTTACGTACTGGATTGGCGTTTCCTGTCTCACCATCTCGATATGGGTAAACGAATCGACGCTGGCAATATAGCCGGCTTTTAATAATGAGTCGGACGCTGCAAACTTCTCGGTGGCTTCATTAAAAACTTTCATGGCCTCCTGGTATTCGTCATAGGCTGCAATGGCCGACGAGTACATTTCTTTTTCTTCCGGAGCAAAGTTTGGTTGATCTTGTTTCGCCTGATCCTGTGCGTTACCTGCCCATGTAGCTACTACCAGGCAGGTAAAAAGTAAAATTGTGTATTTCATATTTATATAAATCTTATAATCCAAAAATCAAACAGATTACAACTATTACGACTAGTGTTGCCACAAACACCAGGCAGCCAATCCCATCGGTTTTCACGTCTTCGTGATCTTTTGTATAGTCCATCTTTTACTTTTATTTATGCCGGCCTTAAATCCAGCATGTACATTATTTCATAATTCTGCAATTGATGTTTGCACCTGGAACACTGGTTAACGATCACCACGGTACAGCCTTCTGTTTCCGAATAGCTGCTATCGATGTGGATCTTACCCGTGTGGCAGCGCGGACAGTTGCAGCTTAGTTTAGCCATGTTTCTTTTTAATGATTATTCCGTTTTTAATCAGCAGCTCTTTGGTCTTCTCTTTTGAGAGGCCACGCTTTTTACAGGCTTTCCAAACCTGGCAGGCGGTTAGTTGCTTTGGCTCCGGAAGATTAAACAGCGGATTCTTTTCGGCCGGTATGGCTTCCGGGTATTCACGGCGGTCGACAATCATTCCGTTGGATGGTAGCGCACCGGCGTACCCGGATAAGTTAATCTCGTGGACTTTAACCAGGTCCTCACGACCGGCATCGATTAATTTTTGTTTTGTTGCTTGATCCATGGTTAGTAGTTTTTGCCGTGTTTGTATTCGCGCAATGAATTGTAGCGCATTTTAGCCTGGACGTGAAGCTCGAGAGCAATTTCTTCGACTTCAGCCAGATCACAAATTCGGATAACTGAATCGGCCAGCTCGTCGTCGACTGTGTTTTTTACTTGTGCTTCGAATTTTTTAAGAAACTCAGCATCGTCCTTTATTTTTGTAATGTCAGAAACTACCACTTTGCAATAGCCTTTATTATGTGGCAGGCGGTTGGCTTCCAGGGCTTCAGAAAGTTCGCTGTGAATTAGTGCTATTTTCTCTGCAAAGTTCCATTCTTCATCTTCCCAAAATCCTTTTTTAACTGCATTGTCGTGTATCAGTATCTGCATGTCGTTAATTGTTGCCGGCACATTAACCAGCTGCAGGTATTCGCAAACAAAACTGCCGCTAAATCCCTGCAGATATACTACCTCGTCGTTTGCTTTGTCGACAAAACTATCGGTACTGCATTCCCAAACTTTTCCGTTATACATTGCGGCTTCAACGCAGGAGTGCATAACTACCTTGTCGCCTTCTTTAAAATTCTTTTTAACCTTCATGTGTAATATTTATTTGTCATTTGTCTATGCTACCCTCTTCAATTTCTTCCGGGCCCGGTGTATAGTTGTTTTTAGTGCGTTAAGTTTAATGCCCCACTGATCGGCCAGCTCTTCGTAGGTATAGCCAATGGCATACTTAACCAGGATCTCGCGTTCGCGTGTATTCAGGCAGTTGGTGAGCTGCATGGCATCGTTATAAATCAGCAAGCGGTCGGCATCGGCTACTGATCCTTTCATGTAGTCCTGAATCTCGACATGGGCCAGCTTATTCCAGTTTTTGCGTGTACTGTCGATGTACGCATTTTTAAGGATCACCACGGCCCAGCCGTGAAACGATTGCTGATCGTCGTAGGTGTGCAGGCTCCTGAACATTTTTAATATGGTTTCGCTAACCAGGTCCTCGGCGTCGTGAATATTACCGACATATTTTCGGGCCACAGACAGAAGCATTGGCCGGATCTCAATTACATTATTGGCGAGTTGAGTTTGTGTCATTTTACCAGTGTTTAAAAAGTGATTACTACCTCGACCAGTTTCGTTTTCCGGGGAAATATTTCTTTCTCCTGGCTTCATCCACATAACTGCCACCGCCAGCAACTCTTTGTAAAAGCTTTGGAGTTATTCCATCTGTTTCGGATAAGTTGGCATAACCGGCACGAGGATCTAATGTGCTATAGGTTGCACGCACAAAGCCGTTATCATCCCATAATACTGCCACTTCTTTTAATTTCTCGTTCTCGAATACGCAGTGTGATTCTAAAATTTTGTAAGTCATATTTATTTGTATTATTTGTTGTTAAACCAATTCTCAAAAGCCTCGCGGCCGTGATCTTTCCAGTCTTTCCACGCCTGGCGCAAATACCTTCCGGGATAAGTAACCGGCTGATCGGGATGAAAGAGATATTCGCGGCCATTACAGCTGGCCACAATCTGTTTGTCTTTTACTCCAATCTCATGATCGAGCTCGACCGTGTATCGCGCTTGTCCGGTTGGAAGTACAAACCGAACACAGGTGTCGACTTCTAAATTGTCGGCGATTAGCACTTTAAGCGGAATGGTGTATTTTTTCATTTACTGGTGAGTTTTGCATTGAAGAAAAAACGGTAGGAATATGCGTCATATAAAACTCTGTATAATCGGCATTAAAGCTAAGTCCGCCCTGCCAGGGCATTTGGTCCATCCATGCCTTTATCAAGCTGATAAAAGGCCCTATATGTTCTTTGTGGCAAATATTTGAAAGTTTGTACCTGGTACCGGGTTGCATGCCAAGGAGTAATCCAAAAACAACAGATTTTATTGGTACATATTTTACACTAAATTCTGTTTCTGCTTCATTAAATTCGATCCCTCCGTTATACAACCGGTCGCCCATCCATTCTTTCACACAAACCACAAAAATTTTATAGTTCTCAAGCTCGCATATATCATCGATAACAATGTGGCGACCCGGCTGAAGTTTATCCAGGTAGATCCACACTTTTTGCTTATATGCTTCTGATGGAAGTGCCATGGTGTTAGGATTCGTCGTCTAATTCTGTAATTTCCCATTCGCATTCCATACAGTCACGCAAATGAATATTATCCCTTAGCCATTCAGCACTCTCAGTGTAGTCAAAAGAAACAGGGTCTACAATCTCTCCTATTTCAGCAGTTTCCTTAAGTTGTTCAAAAACTTTATCAGGTACTTCAAGGTCACCTAGTCCTACTGAAAATGTTGTCTTTACTGTCAAATTCTTAATCCTTTTCATATTTATTTGTTTTTAAGTGGTAAATCAAAATGGTTTATCGTCGCCTTTTGTATCCATATCCTCGTCGTCAAGCGGCTCCGGATTTCCTTTTAAATCAATTCCTAGGGCATCGTATTTAAAGAATAGTGCCGGCAGTGGATTGGTACCGTTAAAACGCACCTGTTTTTTATTGCCCTTTTTATTGGTCATATCAACATGGTAATTCTCGTTACTGAGGTAGTTTTCGAGGGTTGATTTGTCGAGGATCTTCTCGTAACCCAATTTACGGGCTTCTAAGCTGTACAGGTGGTGGAAACGGTTGACACGAATGGCCAGTGTATCGTCGATAAATTTAAAGTCGCCATTCTTTTCGGTGAGCTCTTTGCGGCCATAAAGTATTTCAATGATATCCCAGAATTTGGCGATATCGGTATTGGCTGCCAGGTAACCGCTTTGGCGATCGATATTATCAAAAAACACTGCCAACAGCTCGTTATAGGAAACGTCTAAATCGATTTTCTTTTTATCGAGCAGGATCTTTACCGGTGTAACCATCCAGGCGGCATTTTTTAACATGCGGTCGTCTATGGCCCGGGTTTTATAGTGGGTGTAAAAATCGGCGAATACCTGGTCGTAGGTATCGTCGAAATTATCTTCAATCAGTTGCCGGTGGCAAAGCAGCTCAACAGTAACGCTGGTAAGCCCCTGCTCTTCCATATCCCGCAGTTTGCGGAACTCGGCACGCTCTTCGGGCGAAAACTTGTCTTTATTAAACAGCAACAGAATTGAGCGCGAAAACAGGGCCGAGTTATCGGTTGGGATCTCTTCGCCCGATACCAATGCGGCCGACAGTATTGGTGTGCTTTCGGTACGGTTATCGTTACTAAACGACTTGCGGCCATAGCCGTGCCGGTCGTAAATGTTTTTTAGAGTTTCCTTGGTGTCTTTACTTACTTTGGTGTTCGAATATTCATCGAGGTGTACCAGCCCGTTGCGCACCTGGGCAAAGCGGGTAATAAAATATTTAATGGTACTCTTTCCGGCCAGTCCAATGGCATCGCTTTTTTCGCCAAACAAGTGCAACAGGCTTTCGCAAATGGTACTCTTTCCGGTTTTTGGCCGGCCTGCAGCCCAAAGCAATGGAAAACCAAGGCCCGATTTGTGGTGAAATACGATATCGGAAAACAGCGATGCAATAAAATAGGTAGCAGCTATGTGCCCGTTGCGGCCGTAACAGGTGGTAAACTGCTTTTTCCAGCGCGAAAAGTTAACGGCTTTACTGCTTTGAAAATGGCTGAATTTTTTAACATCCTTATAGGTTTCGTTATTACGGGCATTAAACTTGCTCCAGGCGGGGAAATAGTACGATTTTTCGTTGAGACTAACGATACCGTGTTCATCAACGGGGTGAAATCCCTGGCTTGTTACTACGCCATTACTGAAAGCGTAAAACCCATCGATAGGGCTCCATCCTAATGTTGGAAGAAGAATAGCTGGTTTTTCGTGGCGGAAAAGAATGGTCATCAAGTCGAGCAGGTTTTCTTTGCTGCCTTTCCAAATAAAGTTTCCAAAGTCGATCAGCCGCGCCTGGAAGTCGGATAGCGACACAAATGTTTTTGAAGTTACCTCGATTACCCGGGTAACATTTTCGTAGTTTTTAATTTGCACAATTCGCTTAGGGTCTTTCTCGCTATCGATCTGAAACAGCACCATCATAGTAAAATTGGCCACCTCTTTTGCTTTGTGATTACTGTCGTAGGTGTACAGACGGCCGTTAATTTCTTCCAGGTTAATATGGCGGGCGCTATCGTCTTCGGCCTGCGAAATGGTGCTGTCGGCATTTATCTTATAAGTGAACTTAAAAAACCGAAACTTTTTATCTGATTTTTGGTGCAGCTGTTGCCGATAGTAATCGTAAAACGACTGCACGTTTTCGATGTGGAATACCTCTTTTATTTTGTAATCGCTCAGGGCACTTAGTTTGTAAATGCCGAAATACTTACCCGGTTTATTTTCGCGAACAGCCCGTTCCAGGTCGCGGCCAATTTCGTGCTGTTTGTCGTAGCTTTTGAATTTACAAACCGGTTTAATTTTCTTTTCCTGTTTCGGTAATGGGTTGCTAATTGCCGACACCGACCGGTATTCGAGTAACAGATCGTCGACCCCATATTTTTTTTGTGGATGAATGTGTGGGTGAGCTAAATAAACATCGGCAAAGGGTTCGAACAATGTTTTGGCCATTAACGAAGCGCGGTAGAATACATTTGGCCGGGTGGTTTCGGGTTTGTCTTTGCTTTTCCCCAGGTCGAACAGGTCGGAATCGTAAACGACAACCACCTTTAGTACGTTGCAGCCTTTTAATATTTCTTTTAGCTCTTTACGCAAACGTACCACATCTTCCTGTTCGCCGGGTTTTTCGGGTTCTTTAAAGCCGGTAAGTCCGTTCATACCAACGGCAGGCAAACCGGTGTTTAACCACAGCGACAGAGCTTTTTTAAACCCCTCGATTACATAAAGAATAGGAATGGTTTCTTTTGCACGAAAAGCATCGGCCACCGGTGGCGTACATAAAATACGTGTTCCGCCACCTTTAACCGGTGTGTATTTTGCCGGACCGGTAGTGGTTTGTTTAGGCACCATCCAGCGGGTAAGGTACCAGTCGCGAATTTTTATGTGAGGTGCCTGGCCATAGGTGTATGTTTCAATGTCGCCGGTTAGGATATCGGGGACGTAAAAACGAACGTTGCCATCGGCGTCGGGAGTCATGTATGCTCCGGTTCCTGCCTGGCCATCGCGGCGGTACGAGAATTCGTTTTTCTCGAGCGGAAGGCCTACCTCCAGGAGTTGTTTTAAAAAGAAGGAGTACTTTTTATTATTAAGGTACTTATCGTATATCGTTTTTGGATCTGACACGTGAAGCTAGGATTTGTATGGTTATTAATTACATGCTTTCTCTACACAGGCCTTTGCAGTCGTACTTACAAGGCTCGTTTGTTTTGTAGCAAATCTGCTGTTTGGGAGTGGTTTCTTCCCTCTCTGCTTCGGCTTCGGCAATGCCTTCCATTATTGTGTTTTGGTGATATCTTGCTTTCATAGTTTGTATTAAAATTTATTACTAGAATTTTTAAGCTCGTACAAAACCAATCCCTGCAGGCGTTTTGGATTTTTCAAGACATGCATAATAAAAGTAGTATCGGCAGTAACGCCCAACGATTTTGCTATGGTCTGACAAAGTATTTTGCGCCCAAAACAAACACGGTTATCCTTGTTACTCTTTTTGTGAAGTTTGAATCCGTTTTCATCTTCCGTTTTTTCCAAATACCAGTCGCCGCGATTTTCCTCGTCCTGGTGCAATACGATCCTGTCGCCGTCTTTCAGATTGAGCAAATCTGATGCTGATTTACTGAAACTAATGACACCTTTTTTGTTGAATGTAATGTGAATGCTACCACTAATTTGACCGTTACGCGGTAATGTTTTGTTGTTGAATTTTTTAAGTTTCATTTTGATTAAAAAGATTATGCGTAAGGTGTTTGTGAATGGAGTTTAGAAACAGCTCCTGAGAATTTGGTTACGAAAGTTGCCTGGTCGATTTCAACCAGACCTTTGTACTTATTAATCGATTTAACTTCTTTGTCCCCGGTCCAAATTTTAACCTCCAGCTCATTTGGACGATCAATAACCAGGTGAACGGTTTTCTGCTCGTAATCAACGGCGATGTAATTTTTGCCTAGCTTGAAAAACTTCTTTTTCATGATCAGAATTTTTTATAGTGCAGGTAAATAATTGGTTTCGATTTCCGGAGTTGTTTTTTGGTGCGTCGATGCCTGGCAAAGCGCACCACCAATCCTATTGAAAAAAGGATGGCCAATGATATAATCCCCTGCATTACTCTTCGCTCTCAAGTGGAAGCAGGTCGGTATATGTCATCACCTCTGAAGGATTTTTGGCCAGCATACAAATGGCCACCGGAACAGCTTCGGGTATGCCGTTTTTATTTTGCATTTCGGCAATGATCTTCACCCGGTCGGGCGATTGCTCGCGTAAGTAACTGATAATTGATCGTTGGAATTCGGCTTCGGGTATTTCAACCTTTTTGCCTTTAATGTCGGCGATAATCACTTTATTCATAATTAGTTGTAGTTTAATTCTTCGTTGTACAAAAACCCCCGGCACTATGACCAGGGGAATTAATGATTGCTTTTCCAGATTTTGATTAATATTTATGTTTGAATTTCTCGCTAAAAATCTGTTTGAAAAAGGACTAATAGAAAGCAGGCCGGAGCGTTGTAGGAAAATTTAATTGTATCACCTCAAATGTTTAACTTAATGGAATAGCTCCGGCCGCTTCTCTCTCCTCTTCACACTGTCTGTATCCCTGCAGACATATATTTTTATCAATGAACTCATTAAAAAAAGGGCGGGAGGCAGGCCCTTTTTACTCGATTATCAATTTCAACTAAATCAACCTAAACCTTAAAATATACTTTGTGCCTCCCTGCTTTTTCACGTTGGGGAACGCTAAATTCCTATCTCAGTAGCTCGTGCCATAAGGCTGGCCATGTTTGGCGCACCGAGCTGTTCTTTCAGTTTCTCCACCCTGCTTTTCATTCCTGCAGTAGATATGCACAGATCATCTGCAGTGGCTGCGATGCTTTTACCTCGTTTCAGGGCAATTATTGTTTTTACATCGTGCGATCGTAAGCCGGTTGCTACACTGCACAATTTGCCGCGCATTGGGCAGTCATAATCATTGCACACATTATTGTAAGCGTCAGGCGTAAATTTTCCATCTTTAAAATCGGGTACTGCGTCCAATCCGCCAACCACACATTTATACCAGGTTTCAAACTCTGCAGTAAATCCTTTGGCTCCCATTTTATGAATAATGGATAAGCTGCGTTTGTCGTTGCGGCAGGCATCGGCAATCATCCTTTGTACTGCCCCAGGAGCTTCATCAAATTTCATGGCCATGCCGTTATGCAATACCCACTTTTCATTGTTGAACCAAAATGGCTCTGTCCCATCAACTATGCCGGCTGGTATAATGCCGATCTTCCGGTTTTTTAGTAATTTTGTTTCCATATTTATTTGTATTAAGCCCGGGGAGGTGGTGGTACACCGTTGATCCGGGCTTTTATTTTTTACTCTTCTGCTAGATCCCTCTCTAATTTCTGCTGAATTGCCAGTTTCACATAGTTTGAATCGGACATGTTTTGCCTGTCTGCTTCTTTGTGAATCATCTCTCTCATAATTCTCGGAATCTTTAACGAAAGAGACGCATCGTTCTTTTGGATAAGGAAATTCATACTATTTGCTGTTGCAGCCATGTTATATTATTATTACTTTGGTATTACAATAGTAGTTATTTTATTGACACAAGTCAAGTTTATAATGTCTTTAAGGTCAATTTTTTATTTATTTATAATGATTCTAAAGGAAGAAGATATATATAACAGCATTGAAAGCTTTCGAAATTCGCAAAGCCTTAGTCAGAGCAAAATGGCAGATATAATGGGGCTTTCAAACAAACAAGCTTATTCAAACATGATAAAAAACCGGACTATGAAAATGGTTTATTTTATCAATCTCTTAAATCATTATAATCTTGACCCAGCGCTTTTTCTTTTCCCAAAAAGCACATATACACACGTTAGGAGCAATACTATTGAACCAAAAAAAGATACACTAGACGTTCCCGGATTTATACCAGTTAAACACCATGGCACCATATTGGAAGCAGATATAAAGACCTACAGTTGTCCGGATTGCATTTCCAAACAAAAAGAAATTGACCAGCTAATAGAAACAATCAAATTGAAAGATGAGATTATTGACGCTAAAGAAGACGCGTTAATTGCATTCAGAGGAAAAAGAGAGAACCTACCTGAGACTGGTACATAAAAAGCCTAATATGTGAATTACATAAATATACTTAGGATAATCAATAGGCAGCAGTCCTAAAGAACATAGGCAGTTTGCTGAAAGAAATTAAGACCTATAGGATTACCCGGACGCAGGTTCGACTCCCGACGGGACGAGATACACAAAGCGAGGCGAGATACATACAGAAATACAGAAAGATTGCATTACCACACGAAATACATAAACATTAATAACTGACACCGAGATGAATACACGCTGATTGCGTTTCCCCTCAGCTCCACTATTTTATATATCTAAAAGTAAATACAATTATACTTTTACGCGGGCCCTGACGATCAGTTTAATGACTGATGTCAGGATGCTGACTAAAACGTCAGCATTCGACTCCCGCCAGCTCCACTTATTCT
>NZ_JBFHGM010000025.1:0-32973 GCF_041583095.1 Draconibacterium sp. | reverse complement strand
ACTTTCACCGATAAAATATTCTGGTCGACTTTTGTGCAGTACAACGAACAAATCGACAACCTGAATATCAACTCGCGCTTTCAGTGGCGATACCAACCGGTTTCGGATATTTACCTGGTTTACACCGACAATTATTTTACCGGAAACTGGAATTCGAGAAACAGGGCAGTGGTTTTAAAAATGACTTACTGGTTTAATTAAAATTACATCAGGCTTCAATTGTTTCATGCGGATACCGCAGATTTTATTTCACCCATATGAATGATAGCTTTTTTGCGCCAATCTGCGCCACCTGCGTGACATAAGAATTTACTTGCCGAAATAAAAAAAAACTTACTGGTTTAATTAAGTGATTTTGCCGGTTCTTATAATTCGCCGAACCATTCCACCCCGGATTCGTAAAAATCAAACATAAGTGACATAAATCACTTCGGAATCGAGTCGCAAATCGTATGTTTTACCAATTTGTTAAACCGATTTTGGGGACTCTGAATTATTTCCGACATCGCGAAAAAAAATTAACTTTGCGTGCCTTAAAACAATTTGACAGACAATTGTTTAAGATAACACGATTTTATAATTATAAAACTCACTAGTAAAATGAAAGTAACAGTAGTTGGAGCAGGTGCAGTAGGTGCAAGTTGTGCCGAGTATATCGCAATTAAAGATTTTGCAGAAGAAATAGTATTGATTGACATCAAAGAAGGTTTTGCTGAAGGTAAAGCAATGGATTTGATGCAAACTGCTTCGTTAAACGGTTTTGACTCAACTATCGTTGGTGCCACTAACGATTACACAAAAACAGCTGGTAGCGATGTTGCAGTAATTACCAGTGGTATTCCACGTAAACCGGGAATGACTCGTGAAGAGTTGATCGGTATTAATGCCGGAATTGTAAAAGACGTTGCTGAAAAATTGATCGCTGAGTCGCCAAACGTAATCATTATTGTGGTTAGTAACCCAATGGATACAATGGCTTACCTGGCACACAAAGCTACAGGTCTTCCTAAAAACCGCATTATCGGTATGGGTGGTGCTTTGGATAGCGCACGTTTTAAATACAGATTGGCTGAAGCATTGGAATGTGCACAGTCTGACATCTCGGCTATGGTAATTGGTGGACACAGCGATACCGGTATGGTTCCGTTGATTGAGAAAGCCGTTCGTAACAGTGTTCCTGTAACTGAATTTTTAAGTGAAGAGAAACAAGCCGAAGTAGTTGAAGCTACTAAAGTAGGTGGTGCTACTTTAACAAAATTGCTGGGAACCAGCGCATGGTATGCTCCTGGTGCAGCTGTATCTGAATTGGTTCGCGCCATTGCATTGGATTCTAAAAAGATGTTCCCATGTTCAGCTCTTCTTGAAGGCGAGTATGGTTTAAGCGACATTTCAATCGGTGTTCCTTGTATTATCGGTAAAGACGGTATCGAGAAGATCGTTGAAATCGAATTGACTGATGCTGAAAAAGAAAAACTGGCTGCAAGTGCAGAAGGTGTTTCAGCAGTGAACGCTTTACTATAATTCGAAAGATTAAAAACAGCATACAGAGGCTCGCAATTTTTGCGGGCCTTTTTTTGTTCCATCCTAAATTTTCATTAGTCTAAAACTTATTCTGTCCAAATCTGTAAGCTGTTTTCCCTATGAAAGGGAAAATGTCGACAGACAAAAGGGTAAAGCAAGTAATGGTTCGTTATGTAATTATATGTTCCTTTACCCCTCACCCTATCGGGAGTTCCCCGCTTGAGGGGAGCCTACATTTGGCTGCTTTTGCCTTTCAAAGGCAGTTCTGTTTTATTCCTGTTGTCAATTCCCGTTAATGCAGAATATTTAACGCCAATTTATTTTAAATTTGAAGCCATGCGAACGAAAATACCTATCGACATTATAGAGCTGGAATCCTCGAACTATCATTTAATTCTTCCCTCGCAATTCGAAGGAAACGAAACCACTTATTGGGTGATTGACACCGGAGCCTCAAAATCGGTATTTGATAAAAACCAGGTAGATTTTATTTTGTCGGAAGAGGAAGGCACCGAAGATCTTCATGCGGCAAACATGAGCAATGAACCTTTAAAAACGTCGTTGGGAATTTTAAAACCATTGTTTTTTGGAAAGTTGAAAGTAGAGGCGATGAAAGTTGCTTTGTTCGATATGGATCACATTAACGAACTGTACCAAAAAGTTAGCGACTATAAAATCTGTGGTTTGCTGGGAAGCGATTTCCTGTTGAAATACAATGCTGTTATTGATTATAAACGGCGGGTGCTTAAGTTGTCAGAGTAACTAATCCGGATCTTAAAGGATTGCGCATGGCGTTAATTTAGTTTTAACGAATTTGCAATTGTCTCCAATTCTTGCTTTTGTTTCTCTGTTTGATACGTGATCGCGATATCGATATAAAAATCATTCCTTTTCAAGGCGAAATGAGTTTGTTGCATCGTCATCTCCTGAATTGTCATTGTAAGATCGAAAGTAAAACACTCAATATCGTTTGATAAAATCGTTTTCTCTATCTCGGAAGTGATGGGATTTAAATCTGCATATTGTTTTTGGACCTGCAATAAATAATCTTTTTCGTTTTTTAGGTCCGGGTAAAGTATGCACCTTTCTGCTATTATCGAAAGATTGGGTTTAAATTCCTCTTTTTCATTTTCCTGATAAATGGTGAGCAAATTGGCTACCAGAACAGTATCCTTTTTATCCGCCTCGGTTGCAGGTGCCTTCTTTTCAACTTTACCCAACGTGTCAGCTGTCCAGCTTTCAGGAACATTCATACTTAATTTGAAATAGGGACTGGAATAGATTCCATTTTCCAACTTTCCTTCTTCGGCTGAACCTCGGTTATTATCCTTGCAACTTATCGGAATTAGTAAGGCTGACAGCACGAAGAAGAAAACAATTTTTTTTAGCATGGCATACGTTTTAGTGATTTAGTTCCGTAAGCGAATTCGTTATGGCTTAATCGCTGTTGGTCACAAATGCAATCTTCTTGCTGTCGGGCGACCAGCTTGGAACATTTATCGATCCCTGTCCGCCGTAAATGTAGGCTATAATTCGCGGTTGGCCTCCTTCGTATGGCATTAAGCGAATAAGACAATGTTTGTAAAACGGATGATCTGCGGGATCAATATCTTCAGGAAATGAAATGAATACGATCCACTTTTTATCAGGGCTTACATGCGGGAACCAGTCGTTGTATTTGTCGTCGGTCAGCTGTACCTGATTTTTGCCATCGGCATCCATTCGCCACAATTGCATTTTTCCGCTTCGGGCCGAATTGAAGAAAATGTATTTCCCATCGGGGCTGTATTCCGGTCCGTCATCAAGTGTTTTTTCGTTGGTCAGTTGTGTTTCTTCGCCAGTGGCAACATCAACACCGTATATATCGTATTGCCCGTTTCGTTCGCCGGTAAAGACCATCGTTTTTTTATCGGGCGACCAGCCATGAAAATACGAGGCCCCAAGTCCTGTTTTTGTAACCCGAACAGGTGTGGAATCGCCTTTGGCCGGCAGGTAGTAGATCGTGGATTTACCATCGTTATCAGCACTGTGATGCGAAATGCCCAGCAAACCTCCATCGAAAGTTAAAACATGGTCGTTGTTGTTATTGGTAGCAAATCCGGTATTCAGCGGATTTATTTCACCTGTTGCCAACTGGTAGGTGAATAAATGTCCTTTTGAATTATAGATCAGCTTTTCATTATCAGGAGTCCAGTTAGGTGCCTGAATCGAATGCGCCGAATGGTGGATCACTTTTCGCAATCCGCTTTCAATATCCAGTATTTCAAGGTTGCTTCCAATGTAATCACGGTAAGGTACATAGTCTTCTTTTTCGGGGCGTATGATTCGCACATTCCGGTAAACGGCACTTTCCATAACGTCTGCATTGTGTGCACAAACATATATTCCCACATAAACTTCATTGTCGAGCGAAAGATTGTCAAGTTGAACCACTTTAAACGGTTCTCCAAACCTGGCGGTCGACATAATGAAAGTGGAGCCTTTTCTTTCCAGCTGAATAACATTCGGTGCCTGATCTTCCGACTTAACTTCTTCTGTGTCTGCTCCTACATCTTTTCGGTATTGCAAAGATGTAAGCCCGTCGCCATGAACAGTTGCATTGGCATGTGACGAATTGCTGTCGAGGTTATTCCGAACCATCAAACCAACTTTGCGGTGCGGATCAACACCATTGCCAAGAAATTTCACTTCGGCTCGCAAAATAAAATCGCCCTGAAGTGTAGTCCACAGGTAATGAAACTGGTCGTCGGCAAACCACATATTAAATCCCGATCCACCGATGGTGTATGTTTGATCGCTTGGATTGAACGATGCAAAACCCTGATGATTGCAGGCGCCAATATCGGTGTGGTTATCGAAAATACCCAATTTGTTTTGTGCCGATGTAAAATTCATAATGATTAATAAGAAAAAAAGTACAGTAAATAGACGAAAGAAAGCCGATTTGATCATGACGTTTTAATTTAGTTAATTAGTATTGAAAAGTAAGTAAAAATAAGGAGTTTTCATTCATTTAAAAGAATGCAGGGCCTATTGTTGAACATATTCTGCCAAACTAATTTCGTCTGTAATATTCTGCCCGTGTTGCCGGAACAATTTCGTCGCGGTAAAATGCCAGCGATTCCGATTCAAATTTATCTTCGTCCCAATCATAATCTTCAAGAAATTCATTTCCTGCCATCCAAACAAAAGCAACCGCATTTATAATTCCTGAATTGGTTTCTACTTTAACCGGTACCATCCCATATTCATCGCCTTCGTAAAAAGTTAGCAGGTATATCGCATTTTCATCGAGGTTGCGAAGTACTTTTCCTTTTACCGTGGACTTATCTTTTTTTATAATTGCCGGATAGTCGGCCCCTTTTAAAGCAAAGCGCTCGTAACCTTTAAGAGTTGCATTTTCCGATTTTGACTTTTGCCCGCACAAACCATCAGCTATTTCAGGAAACAGCAGCGATCCATATACAAATACATTCATCATAAATTGTTGGCGTTAAACGAAATACTTCAAAATAACCGCTGTCGTTTTTGGAAAGCTGGACTATTTCGGTATATTTGCTCCGCTTAAAAATAGGATGAAAAAACTTGTGTAAAAAGTTTTTTCGGTAACAAATATTTTAAGTAGTTGCAGACGAGAAGTTTAAAGTATGATTTCTAAAATAAAAATAACCAGAAGAATTGTAGTTCGTTTGGCCATGTTTATGGCAATTATTGCGGCTGCCTTGGTTTTGGATAATTATTTTGGAAATAATCCTGAGGAGGTTAAAAAGATTCAGGCCGAATCGCAGGAGCAGAGTAACGAGCAGAGCGCCGTTTACCTGATTACTCAAACCACTTCAAATACGATAAAAACCTTCGAAGATCGTGTGTATTCCAAACATACGAAGCCTCAGCTGCACGACAAATTCTTACGCAATTATCACTCTATTCGCAATTACCAGGTTTTTAAAGCAGAGGTTGTTAACCAAACCACTCCGCTTATCTCATCGTATCATTACCTGGTTTTTCAAAATCACGTCTTTTCCCCCGAAGAGGACTCTATAGCTTTATCGTAATTCTTTTATCCGTTTAAAAGAATAGCAGGTGCAATGTGTGCCTGAATTAGCTTGAATTCAATCAAATAAAAAATATCAATAAACATTTAAATTCAAATTAAAATGCAAAACAAAGGTGCAGTTTTAACATTTGCAATTCTGTTGGCAGCGGTATGTTTATACCAACTATCGTTTACCTGGGTATCGAACAAGGTAAAAGATGATGCCATTGAGTATGCACAAGGTGACGAAATAAAAGAGTTTCAATACCTTGATTCGATGAAAAGTGAAGTGGTTTACAACTTCCTCGGATTGAAAAAATTTACTTACAAAGACGTTCAGGAGCTGGAATTGAACCTGGGTCTTGACCTTAAAGGTGGTATGAACGTTACACTTCAGGTTGAAGTACAGGATATCATCCGTGCGATGTCGAACTACAGCGACGATGAAACTTTTAACGCTGCTTTGGCGTTGGCAACTAAAAACCAGCAAAACAGTACAAAAGACTTTGTAGCACTGTTTGGCGAAGCTTTCGAAGAAATTGATCCGAACGCTAAACTGGCTTCAGTTTTCAATACTTTGGAATTGCGCGATCAGATAAACTTTAACACCAGTAATGCTGATGTTCTAAAAATTATCGATGAGCAAACCAAGGCTGGAATCGCCAATGCTTTTAATATTATTCGTACACGTATCGACCGTTTTGGTGTAGCACAACCTAATATTCAGAACCTGCAAACCAGCGGTAGAATTTTGGTTGAATTGCCGGGTGTAAAAGATCAGAACCGTGTACGTAGCCTGTTGCAGGGAACTGCAAACCTTGAATTCTGGGAAACTTACGAAAACCAGGAGGTTTATCCATACCTGGCGCAGGCCAACGAGCGAATTAAAGAGTTGGAAGTTCTTAAACAAGAAAAAAGTGGCGATGAGGCTACTGCTGAAACAACAGAGGCTGAAACAACTGCCGACGAATCGGAAGAGAACTCTTTGCTTTCGGAACTGGAAGCCGGTGCCGCCGATGATACAACTGCGACACTTGATAATTTAGCTGCGTACAAAGAGCAATTTCCGTTGTTCGCGCTGTTGAATCCAAGTGCTGATCAGCAAACCGGTCAGTTTTACCCCGGCCCGGCTGTAGGTATAGCCAATGCAAAAGATACAGCAAAGATTAATTCTTACCTGAATAATCCACAAATCAAAAGTGTATTCCCACGCGATCTGAAGTTTGCATGGACTGCAAAATCGATGGATGAAGCGGGTAATTTTTACCGTTTAATTGCTTTAAAAGTTACTACCCGCGATGGAAAAGCACCTCTTGATGGTGGTGTAATTACCGATGCTCGTCAGGACTTCGACCAATTTGGTACAAACCCTGAAGTAGCTATGCAAATGAATGCAGAAGGTGCTAAGGTTTGGCAACGTATGACTAAAGAAAACGTTGGCAAATCAATTGCAATTGTTCTGGATGGTTATGTTCGTTCATTCCCGAATGTGAATGGCGAGATTCCCGGAGGACGTTCAAGTATTAGCGGACTGGAAAGTATTGAAGAGGCACAAGACCTTGCAAACGTACTGAAGTCGGGTAAAATGCCGGCTCCTGCACGTATTATTCAGGAAGATATTGTTGGTCCTTCACTGGGTCAGAAAGCGATTAACAGCGGTTTACTTTCGTTTGTAATTGCTTTTGCGCTTGTATTGGTTTACATGTTGTTCTTCTACAGTAAAAATGCAGGTTTGGCTGCAAACATCGCACTGGTTGCCAACATGTTCTTTATCTTTGGTATTCTTGCTTCATTGGGTGCGGTACTTACACTGCCTGGTATTGCAGGTATCGTACTTACCATTGGTATGTCGGTTGATGCCAACGTGCTGATCTACGAACGTATTCAGGAAGAAATGCGCGCTGGTAAAGGTGTGAAACTGGCCATTGCCGATGGTTATAAAAATGCTTACTCAGCAATTATCGACGGTCAGGTTACTACATTATTAACCGGTATTGTACTTTACCTGTTTGGTTCAGGTCCGATCAAAGGTTTTGCTACAACACTGATCATTGGTATTCTTACCTCATTGTTCTCGGCAATTTTCTTAACCCGTTTGATTTTCGAATGGCAATTGAAAAAAGGTGGCCGTATCCTGTTTGCTTCTACAGCAACAGAAGGATGGTTGCGTAACATGAAAATTAAATTCCTCGAGAAAAGAAAAATGTTCTATGTGATTTCAGGTGTATTTATTCTGATCTCTATCGGATCTTTCTTTGTTCGTGGTTTGGATTACGGTATCGATTTTAAAGGTGGTCGTTCGTACATCGTAGAATTCCAGAAAGATGTTGAAGTTGGTGAAGTTCGTGCAGCTTTGGCAGATGTGTTCGGTGCTGCGCCTGAAGTAAAAACTTCGGGAGAGGACATTAAAATTACCACCGACTATAGAATTGAAGACCGCAGCGAAGATGTTGATAACGAAGTGGAAGCTTTGTTAATGAAAGGTTTGCAGGATGCCGACCTGATCGACCAATCGGTAACGCTTGAAGAATTTACTCAGGATTATCAGCAGAGTTCGCAAAAAGTTGGTCCTACCATTTCGGATGATATCCGTAAGGATGCAGCTATTGCAATTGGTTTCTCGCTAATCATTATTTTCCTTTACATCCTTGTTCGTTTCCGCGACTGGCAATATGGTTTGGGAGCTGTTGCTGCATTGGCACACGACTCGTTAATAGTATTGGGTATCTTCTCATTATTATCAGGAGTACTGCCATTCTCATTGGAAATCGACCAGGCGTTTATCGCGGCCATTCTAACAGTGCTGGGTTACTCGATTAACGACACCGTGGTTGTATTCGACCGTATCAGGGAGTACCTGGGCTTACACCCAAAACGCGACCGTGAAGAAAACGTTGATGCTGCATTAAACAGCACGCTGCGTCGTACCTTCAGTACATCACTGTCAACTTTCGTGGTATTGTTAGCTATCTTCTTATTTGGTGGAGCTACCATTCGCGGCTTTACGTTTGCTTTGTTGGTGGGTGTAGTTGTGGGTACTTACTCATCGCTTTTCATTGCAACACCAATTGCACACGATACACGTAACCGTGTAGCCAAAGTAGTTGCAAAACGCAAAAAATAGTTTGAAGACCAAAGTCAGAAGTCAGAAGACGGAAGACTGAATTTATACAAAGGATGTCATCGCTTAATTGGGATGACATCCTTTTTTTCTGGCAATAAAGGAACAGGAATTCTTCTTTTAAATTTATGTATTCAAGTTTCAAAAACTATCTTCCGACTTCGGTCTTCCGACTTCCAACTTTTTATATATTTGTGATCTAAATCAATTTTAACGATGCAGTATTTATTATTCATAAGTGGTGGTGAGATAGTTTTGGTGATGCTATTGGCATTGTTGTTTTTCGGATCGAAAGCGATACCCGATATTGCCAAAACACTGGGGAAAGGAATGCGTGAGTTTAAGAAAGCCACAAACGAAATAAAACGCGAACTCGATAACCATACTTCTGATATTAAAAAGGACATTGATGAGGTTTCTTCAACGGTAAAAAAGGAAACTACTGACATACAAAAAGGTATTACCGACAAGTTGAAGGATTAAACACAAAAAATCATTTTAATGATTATACTTTCCATATTGGCGTTGCTGGCTTGCTTTATTTTGCTTGCCCGTGTTGTCGATTTGTTTTTTATATCGTCTTTGGATAAAATTTCGAAAGACCTGCGCTTATCGAGCGATGCTGCCGGAGCTACATTAATGGCTGTGGGATCGAGTGCCCCGGAGTTGTTCGTGGCTTTGTTTGCCGTTATAAAACCCGGCGAACACCAGGCAATCGGTATCGGCAGTATTGTAGGAAGTGCCATTTTCAATCTGCTGGTAATTGTTGGCGCTTCGGCATTGGTGCGAAAAGCTACATTAACAAAAAGTCCGGTAATTCGCGATCTGATTTTTTACTCGCTTTCAGTGGCGCTCCTGGTGGTTTTTATCTGGGATGGTAAACTGGAAATTTGGGAAACCGGCGTTTTTCTGAGTGTTTATGTGCTGTATGTTATTGCTGTGGTTTACTGGCGAAAGTGGTTTAAATACGAAGACAATCAACGTGATGAGGAAGAAGAACACGATTGTAACCCGAAAGGAATTCTGGCGCCATTCGATCGCGTATTGTGTTTTATTTTTCCGAAACCCAAACGTTACTACCTGGTATTTTTTGTCTCCATCGTTTTAATTGCCGCATTAAGTTGGGTGTTGGTTGAGCTGGCTGTTGTTATTTCGCACGAATTAAATATTCCTGAAGCAATAATTGCACTCACCGTATTGGCCATCGGAACTTCAATTCCTGATTTGTTTTCATCACTAATTGTGGCACGCCAGGGACGTGGCGATATGGCTGTAAGTAATGCCATCGGTTCGAATATTTTCGATATTCTGGTTGGATTAGGATTCCCTTTCATCCTAGTAATGCTTATTTCGGGAGGTACTATCGAAGCCGGTGGAAACCTGCTGGGTTCGTCGCTCATTTTGTCAGGATCGGTATTGTTACTGATCGTACTTTTACTGGTTCAACGCTGGAAAGTTGGGAAACTTACAGGAGTTGTGCTCTTATTGGCTTACCTGGCATATGTGTTGTACGAAATACTAAAGCTGTAAAATTTGTGTTTATCCTATAAATAATTGCATTGATAAGAGCTGAAAACATAACAAAATCGTTCGGAGCACTTGAGGTGCTGAAAGGAATTGACCTGGATATTCCAAAAGGAAAACTGTATTCCATCGTTGGAGCCAGTGGGGCAGGGAAAACTACTCTGTTGCAAATTCTCGGAACACTAAGTAAACCCGACAGCGGTGAACTTTTTTTTAACGACACAAAAATATCTGATCTCAACGATAATAAGCTGGCAGAATTTCGGAACCGCGAAATTGGTTTTGTATTCCAGTTTCATCATTTACTACCCGAGTTTACCGCACTGGAGAATGTTTGTATCCCGGCTTTTATTGCCAAAACACCAAAGGCAAAAGCCGAAGCGCGTGCAAAAGAACTGATCGATTATTTGGGACTGGCCGACCGCATGACACATAAACCATCTGAATTGTCGGGTGGCGAAAAACAACGGGTGGCGATGGCCCGTGCGCTGATAAACAGCCCATCGGTGGTAATGGCCGATGAACCATCGGGAAACCTCGATTCCACCAACCGCGACGAATTGCACGACCTGCTTTTTAAATTACGCGACGATTTGGGGCAAACTTTTATTATTGTTACGCACGATGATCATTTTGCCGAACAGTCCGACCGGATTATCCACATCAAAGACGGAATTATCGAGTGAAAAAAGTCGCCAGTGAGCAGTCGCAGTATCCAGCATCCAGTATCCGCTATCGAGTATCCAGTATCAATCTTCTCATAAAATTGAAGAATGGAGAAAATAGCTGATCTAAAAGATTTCCTCGACGAAAAAGTTGAAGAGTACAACCGATCCGAATTTATTGAAACCGATCCGATTCAGGTTCCCAAGCAGTTTATCGAAAAAGAAAATATTGAGATTGCCGGTTTTCTGGCAGCAACCATTGCCTGGGGAAACCGGGCGGCTATTATAAAAAATGCCTTGCGTTTAATGGCTTTGCTTGATGATCAACCACATGACTTTGTATTAAACGCCTCGGAAAAGGAGCTTGACCGCCTCCAAAAGTTTGTGCACCGCACATTTAACGGCGACGATTGTATTTATTTTATACGCTCGCTACGAAATATTTATAATAATCAGGGTGGTTTGCAAGCCGTTTTTGAACGTGGATTTCAACAGAAGCAGACAGTAAAATCTGCATTGGCACACTTCCATTCTGTATTTTTCGAAACGGAAGGCGAACGAACACGCAAACATATTTCAAATGTTACCAAAGGGGCGTCGGCCAAACGCCTGAACATGTATTTGCGCTGGATGTGTCGTAACGATAAATCGGGAGTGGATTTTGGTTTATGGAAAGGAATTCCGCAATCGGCCTTGATGTTACCGCTTGATGTACACTCCGGAAATGTGGGACGTAAGCTAGGGCTGCTACAACGCCGCTCAAACGACTGGAAAGCGGTGGAAGAAATTACCAGCATTTTGCGTGAATTCGATCCGGACGACCCTATTAAATATGATTTTGCCTTGTTTGGATTGGGTGTTTTCGAAAAATTCTAACCTTTGTGTTTTCGTTTACCAAAGTTTATGGGCAAAAACAACTATTTTCAATTCAAACAATTCCGTATCGAACAACAACGTTCGGCAATGAAGGTGGGGATCGATGGGATTCTGCTGGGTGCGTGGGCCAATGTTCGCAGTTGCAGTACTATTCTTGATATTGGTACCGGAACCGGATTAATTGCCCTGATGCTGGCACAGCGCTCGCAAGCCCAAGTCACTGCCATCGAAATTGAAAAAAATGCTGCTGAAGAAGCTACTGAAAATGTAGCTGCATCGCCCTGGGAAAATAGGGTAGAAGTAGTGAATGTTTCGTTACAAAAGTATGCTGCTGAAACTGCTCAGCAATTCGATTTGATTGTATCAAATCCACCTTTCTTTCAGAATTCGTTAAAAGCGGGTAATGAAAGCCGCTCTCTCGCACGGCATACTGATAGTTTATCATACGAAACGCTATTACAGTGTACTTCGCAGTTGTTATCGAACGAGGGACGATGTGCATTTATTTTTCCCGAACAGGCAGTGAAGGAAATAGAAAAGCTGGCACAGCAACACCAGTTCTGCTTAAATCGAATTACGACAATAGCTCCCAATGAGAAGAAACCGGCGAACCGGGTTTTACTGGAGGTGAGTAAAAAGGAATCAGCTACAGTAACTGACTACCTGACAATCTATAATACTGACGGATCGTGGAACGAAAAATTTAAACTGTTAACCCGCGATTATTACCTGAACTTCTAAACAAAAAACATAAACGGATTAAAAATCTGGTTCATTTGCTGCGAGAAACGTTTGATGGCATCGTGGTTAAGGTGCGAAACACTGTTTTCAACCTTCGACACTTTTTTTACGATAAGTTTCTGAAAGAAATTCATTTTTTTAAAATCGAACTCTCCGCCCAGGCATGCTGTTGCTTTGGCACTTAGTAACAACCCTTCAGGGAAAGCGTCGTGTAACTGAATTTCCGCTTTTTCGCCTTCTTCCATACAACAAATAAACAAGCCGAGTTCTTTGTTTTTCAGCGTTTCAAGGTGGTCGTTACAAAACTCTTTTACTTTTTTCTGAATCTGGCCCGCATGAATAGAGCCGCCAACAATTATCCGGTCAAAGGAAGAAAGGTCATTAACCGCTTCTTTTTTTAGGTTAATCAATAAAACTTCGCCTCCCAAAAACTGTTTTAGTTCGGTAGCTGTTTTTTCGGTACATCCATGTGTGGTGCAATAGGTGATTAATGTTTTCATTGGTTTCTTATTGTTTGTTTTCTATGGTATAAGATTTGACTCGTCCCGATCAATCGGGACTCCTTTCATTTTTCTGCTTACTTGGTTTTTAAGAAATTGAGATCGATATTCGAAAATTTCTATCCAAAATTATGGCACACTATTGAACATTCGTGTTAATAATCGGTTAATTCTCTAAAACTATCGGTGAAATAGAATACCAAAAAGTCTTTAAATCAATAATTGCACATATTTTTGTGTCGAAGAAAAAATTAGATACATCATGACAATTGATATGAAACCAGAAGTACAGCTTGATACAAATTATTATAAGGTTGTTGGAATCAGGAAATTAACAGAACACACTTTTGTGTTGTCGTTACCAAAAAGTCGCTTCGAATTTGTTGCCGGACAACATGTGTCCCTGTCGATTACAGGCGACTATCAAAGCCGCGAATACTCGATTTACAGTGCCGAGAAGGGTGAAAACCTGGAAGTATTGGTAAAAGAAGTTGAAGGTGGTTACTTCTCACCAAAACTAAAACACCTGAAAGTTGGTGACATGGTAGAAGTGCATGGCCCTTTCGGAAAATTTGGTTTGGATGTGAAAAATAAAGATACGCACAAGCATATTTTTATTGCCAGCGGAACAGGAATTGCACCGTTTCATAGCATGGTAAAAAGTAATCCGGGTTTGAATTACCAGTTAATTCACGGAGTTCGTTATGCCGAGGAAGGTTACGAGCAGGAAGATTACAATAAAGAAAATTACACACTTTGCACATCGCGCGATAAAAGCGGCGATTTTAACGGCAGGGTGACTGACTACCTGAAAAAGACAGATTTTGATAAAAATACCTCCTTTTACCTGTGCGGAAACAGCGATATGATCTTCGACTCGATGGAGATTTTGAGCGACAAAGGATTTGGAAGAGAGAATATTACCGTTGAGGTATATTTTTAAGATAGAATTGCTAAAGAATAGTTTGAGAGAGTTTTTCAAGAAATGCCAGTCCTGTAAAGGGCTGGCATTCTTGTTTATTTTATTTTGAATCGATTTTTTCACCAAATGCCAAATCTCCGGCATCGCCAAGTCCCGGAACGATGTATGATTTTGGAGTCATTTCAGGATCGACAGCCCCAAGCCATAAAGTCACATTTTCGTCTTTAATGGCATTCTTTACATACTCAACTCCTTCTTCGCTGGCAATAATAGCCACCAGGTGAATGTGTGCCGGTTTTCCTTTACTGAATAATGCTTCGTAACCAATTTCCATCGATTTTCCCGAGGCCAGCATCGGATCAGAAAGTATAACCACTTTATTATCAAGCGAAGGCGAAGCCATATATTCAAATTCAATTTCAAATTCACCTCCTTCGGTGTATTTTCTGAAGGCCGAAATAAAACAGTTTTCTGCCCGGTCGAAAATACGCAGCAACCCGTTGTGCATGGCCAATCCGGCACGTAAAATAGTTGCTAAAACAGGTTGTTGGCATAATTTCGGAACTTTTGCAACGCCAAGTGGTGTTACAACGTCATTCACTTCAAACTGCATTTCTTTGCTTATTTCGTATGCAAAAATTTCACCAATACGGTTAAGGTTATCACGAAAACGAAGTGGGTCGGTTTGAATGCCTGTATCCCGAATTTCTGCCAGGTACTGATCTAAAATGGAGTGGGTGTTGCCTAAAACTCGAACGTTCATAATTTTTTTTTTAGGTGAAGAAGAGATCTCCTTCACCATCCTGAAATGTATGTTGCTTTTTATTTGATACCTGAAAAGTACTGTATATTTTTTGCCCGTATCTTTTCGCGTACAAAAATGGGAATTTTCTATTTAAAAGCTGGTCTGTCAGCTCCTTTTTATAAATAGTTATGTACTCAATTTTATTACTCAGGCAATATTTTTTTAAATAGGCGGAAATTTCTTTTGTGCAATCTTCAGTTAGGTTAAAATATAGTGTTTTTAAATGTCCATCGCGTACCGAGAAAATAAAAAGGCCCAGCAGTTTGTCGTCTCTTTTCACTTTAACTGTTCTGTAGTAAAAGGTTCCCGAAAAAGAAGAAAAAGGGTAGCAGGAGTTTTCATCATTATATTGCTGTGTCAGCCAGGGATACTCAAAAATCCATTTTAATTCGGCTTCTCTTCGCTTGAAAACACTGTTAGTTGGTTTGGATTTTATAAACTGATAACAGGCTTCATCCGGTTTTTCAATTTCCGAGAATAAAACCGGAGAGTTTGTCCTAGGCTTATAGAAGAAGCCAGAAACATCAACTATTAGCTTTATAAAAAAGTCGGTGATTTTGAATAGAACAGCAGTAACTGGATTTATTCTGGCCTGAAACAGTTTGGTTGTTTTTGAATACAAATACAAACGCGCTCCTTCAAACTGGTGAATCGGTTGAAAGAGGCCGGTTTTTAAATACAACTTTTCTGAATGGGGAGCGTAATTGGTGAAGGCCAGTTTTTTGTCCCAGTCGTTATAAGCTTCGCGTAAAAGTTGCCCGGAATAACCTAGGCGGCGGTGTTGTTCGTGTACCCAGCTTCCGCTGCACCAACCAAACCGAACTGTTACATTTTCATCCGAAAACGTGTCGGCAAAAATACTACGGAATGCCACCAATTTATTGTCGGTAAAACCAAGATAAAGTACAATGTCGTCAGGATGTCCGTGTGGATTGGCAAGATACGATTGGGCTCGAATTGCAGAAATGGGAATCACTTCGTAATTCTGAAATTCTTTGCTGTTCACAAATTTTTCCAGCTCGCTGAGTCGTATTTTTTTTACTTGTAAAGTCAATGTTTTACTGTTACTTTGCCAATTGTTTTGCGTAGTTTAAAATAAAGAAATTCCGCTTTTACATTCAACTCAAGATCACCAGCTTGCTCTGCCGGGTAACGCTGAAAATGATTGGGTATTTCGTCGTATTTAACGCCCGCTGTTCCAAAACTAATATCGCATATTTCGCTGTCGTGTATTTTTTTTATCAGATTAGTTGAAACGCCATCATCGGTAAACGGAAATGAAAAAGCTTTCACTTTTGGATTTACATTCTCCTCCACCCATTTCATACTTTTTTTGATTTCCTTCAGTTGTTTTTTCTGCGAAATCTTCCGGAATTCAGGGTGTTTATGACTGTGCCCGCCAATGGAAAAACCTTTGTTGTGCAAATCTTTAATCTGGGACGTCGTCATATAAGGTTTTTGTGTTTCAAGAAACGACTGAAAATCGATTTCAAGTAACTCTGCTGCATGATCGAGTATCTCCTGCTTTGAAAAAGGAGCTTGCAGTAAGTCTTTTAACGGCACCTCGTTTTCGTTCAGGTAATTTTCTGCTTCTGCATCGGGTTGTGTACGCATTTTATTGGCTATTAAACTGGCTTTGTACCGATGAAAAAGTTCTTTGTTGTCGACAAAACCGCTATTCACAAAAAATGAAGCCGGTATTCCTTTTTGTATAAGAATAGGTGCAACTATTTCCGCACATTCTTTTAGTCCGTCATCAAAACTTATATGAAAACTTTTGGGTTTGGGTGACTTTGTTAGCTCTTCCAACGAAATCGGTTTAAAATATTTTAAGTAGAAATCGAGTTCCTGCTTAAACTGTTTTTCATCAATTACCGGGTAATTTAAAATGTGTGGTAAAGGTTTGTTGCTAACGGTGTGGTAAAAGGGCAAAAAAGGAGGCGTTTTCGCTGCCAGAAGTTTTCGGGTTGAAAACAGCGGACTCAGTTTTTTACTTACCAAACGCGGGAAATACTTCATCGCCAATTATCGTTTTATCCACTTTAGCAGCAAAGGTAAACGATTATATTTAAGATGAAAGTAGGTTTCGGGTCTTGCCCCAAAGCCTGCGTAAAAGCGCTCAATGCCCGGAATCATTGATCCCTCAAAATCCAATAGCAGGTTTTTCCCGGCATTGTCTTCAATAAATCGATTAACAAGATAGTACATCGCTCCCGTGTTTTTCCCTTCTTCGTTTGAGGCTGCATTAAAATAGATAACGCGGTCTTTCCAGCGGCAAAAATAAACGGCTGCACAAAGTTCATTTCCCGGAGTGTATACGCCGTATATTTTTCCAAAGCCTTTGTATTCGCCAAAAGCGATAAGGCTTTTCAGTTTGGCGACAGCCGACAGATCAACTCCGGCAGGTAGATTTTTCGATTTAAATTCGAGGTAATCTTCAAACCGGATACCTTCAATTATCGAAAGATCCTGCTTTTGGGCCTTGGCAATATTTCGTTTTGTATTGTTTGAGTAGCCGGAAATGATCGATTTAAAATCTTTTGTTAGCGAAAGCAGGTAATTTTTACGTTCGAAAAAAATATCACCGTCATTTTCTCCGGGAATATTTACAGCATTAAGTTGCACATCGACGTATTTAAAACGGTTTTTTATGGCAGTAATAAATGTTTCAAAAATCGCTTTCGATGGAGGAGGGAAGATTCCAAGCTGCTGCGTGAAAAGCGGCTGGTAAAGGTATTTAATGCCCAGTTTGCTTCGAAAGGGCAGCGGCATTACATATTCGTAATCGCCATAAACCAAGGCATCCCACTCAATGGCAGTTCTGTCGAGATGCCAGTCGTAGGCATAAATCCTGCAATTTAACGCACCATCAATGCATTGATTCCATTTCCTGGAATCGATTTGCGTATGTTTTATATAGTGAATCTTTTTTACGCTGCTCATTTAAATATACCGGCTACTCATTCGCCCATTCAAAACCCAGTTTGTTCATCTGCTCAAACACTTCTCTGAAACCTTTCCATGTTCCCAAATCGTTAACGGTTTCGTTGTGCCACACACTTACAAATGTACCGCCAACATTTTTAACTTCCTGCATAATCTTCTTTATTTCTTCAAAAGCCTTTTCCGGAGGCAGCTGAAGGTAGTAGCGCAGCGTTCCGTCCATAATGTTGAAAGGAATGATTTTCAGGTTTGTTACCGTTTCATGTTTCAGGTCGTAGAAACAGTAGGGTGTACAAATACCTCCTCTGAAGCCCGGTTGGGCAGAATAACCCAGGGTGTAGTCTTCTTCAATTCCGGCTTTTATTAAGCGGGTGTATGTTTTCGGAAATTTCAGTCGGATATAGTGCTGGCGACTTTTGGAAACACTTCTTCCAATAATTTCTTCCAAGCGTTGTTTTTCCAATTTTACTTTCTTTTTGCCACCTTTTTTCTTGCTGCTGCCAAACGACGGATGAATACCAACGTCGTATTTTTCGGCTGTCCGTTTAATCAGTTCCCGGTATTCTTTGTTGGTGTGGGCAATGTTCTTGTCGTAACGTCCGTAATCGCCCAATAGGAAGAAAAATTTTACTTTGTCCTCGTTTCCTGCAAAAACACTGTCGAGGTAATTGTAGGTGTCGTACGGATCGGATTCTTCACCATCTAAAACCCGTTTGCGTTTTAGGGTGTCTTGTCGGTTGCCTTTTATCAGCGACTTTGCCCAGGCCGCAGTTGTGCGCAAAAAACCTTTGTTTTGGTAGGCGTAAGCATTATCTACATCGATGGTGGAAAAAAACTTAAATTTCGATTCGCTGTAGCTAAACTCCGGGTATTTTTCTTTCAGCAGTTTTGCCAGCAGTTTTGCCCAGATATTTACCACCGGTTTTTGCAGTAAGTTATATTTGGTAAGAATACTGTTCTGGTATGGATAACGCCCCAGTTTGTCGCGGTTTTTATCGACATATTCTTCGTGGCGGGTAACCAAATAAAACGAAGCCGCAAAGGGATCGAAAGGCAAATCGGAGTCTTTTGATGTTTCGCAGAAATATTTCTCACCCTCGTACCAAACCGAATTTATGGTAGGTTTAATAAGTGCATTCTGAAAAATAAGTTTGTGTGGTTTGATGTAAAATTCATCGCCAAATTTTTCGTACGAATAGTTGATCTTTGGGATTTCCGACTTTCGAAATTTCGCAGAATTCTGAGTAAACGCAATTTCCGTTTGCAAAATGTTCGCGAAAATCAGTTTTGCAATGTACTCAATCCGTGGGTTAACTTCGTCGGAATAAAAAAGTATCATTTTCGTTCGGTTTATTCGTTTAACATTCCTTCGTCGGCTAAACTCAGGTAATTGTTCTGGCCAATAATAATATGGTCGAGCACCGTTATATCCATAATTTCAGCCGCACTTTTAATTTTACGGGTAATATTCAGATCGGCATTTGATGCCTGCATGGTTCCTGAAGGATGGTTGTGGCATAGGATAATGGCACTGGCCATTTTTTCCAGCGCATTTTTTAATATCAGCCGCACATCGATTACGGTGCCTGAAATTCCGCCCTGGCTTACCATAAACGAGTCGATTATCCGGTTGCCGCGGTTAAGTAGCAAAATCCAAAACTCTTCGTGATTCAGATCGCCAAGCGTGGGCTGAAAATATTCAGCTGCATCTTTACTTCCGGTAATTTGCTTTTTATTGAATACATCAGCTTCTTTCCGGCGTTTGCCCAGCTCTAGTGCTGCAGCAATGGTAACAGCTTTTGCTTCGCCAATTCCCTGAAATTTGGTGAGGTAATCGATGCCTTTACGGCCCAGTTCGTTTAAATTATTGTCGGCTGATGCTAAAATGCGCCTCGAGAGTTCAACGGCTGTTTCTTCAATATTGCCCGAGCCAATCAATATGGCAATAAGTTCGGCATCGGTTAGCGATCGTGGTCCTTTGTTTAGTAACTTTTCGCGCGGACGATCTTCAACAGCCCAGTCTTTTATATTTAGTTTTTTGTATTCTCCCATTTGTCCCGGAGTTCTATCCTAAAATTAATTATAATTAGTTATTTCGGAAATACTAAATTATAGTTACAGAACATACGGGATTATGAAACACAAAAAAACCTCCCCGAAACTCGGAGAGGTTTTCTATATAATGTGGTTTTTCTCTTCTTACAATGAATTAACCTGTGTAGTTAATTTCGATTTTAAGTTTGCAGCTTTGTTTTTATGAATGATATTGCGTTTCGCTAATTTATCAATCATAGCAACAACTGAAGGATACATTTTCTCTGCTTCAGCTTTATCAGTAGCATTACGCAAAGCTTTAATCGCATTACGTGTAGTTTTTGCGTAGTACTTGTTGTGTACTCTCTTTTTTTCGTCTTGACGAATTCTTTTTAATGCTGACTTATGATGTGCCATTTTCTTTCTTTCTCTCTTTTTAAAAATTAGTAGCCCGTAGGGGATTCGAACCCCTGCTACCAGGATGAAAACCTGGCGTCCTAACCCCTAGACGAACGGGCCTTCCTATTTAACTCCCTTAATTTTGGGACTGCAAAAATAAATCATTTTTGTAATCGACCAAATTTTTTCAGGATTTTTTTCTCAGCTAAAATCGGTTTGCTTTTCGTTTAAAGCGCCGTTTTTATTTTAGCGCTGCAAAGGAAAGAAACATTTTTTAATCTGCAAACAAAAAAATAAAAAAAAATGCAAAAATGTTTTTCCTAACGTAATTCGAAGTTCTGACCGAGGTAAACACGGCGCACATCCTCATCGGCAGCCAACTCATCAGCTGTTCCTGCTTTTAGGATATTTCCTTCAAACAGGAGATAAGAGCGGTCTGTAATACGCAGTGTTTCGTGTACATTGTGGTCGGTTATCAACACGCCAATATTTTTCTCTTTCAGCTGCATTACAATTTGCTGGATGTCTTCCACCGCAATCGGGTCAACCCCGGCAAAAGGCTCATCAAGTAAAATAAATTTTGGGTCGATGGCCAGGGCACGTGCAATTTCTGTACGGCGTCGCTCACCCCCCGAAAGCTGAATACCTTTACTTTTCCGGATATGCTGCAAACTGAACTCATCAAGCAATGTTTCCAGTTTTTCTTTCTGGTACTCTTTCGAATAATCAGTCATTTCCAACACTGCCCTGATGTTGTCCTCAATACTCAACTTACGGAATACTGAAGCTTCCTGGGCCAGGTAGCCAATACCTCGCTGTGCTCTTTTGTACACCGGAAGTTTTGTGATCTCCTTTTCGTCGAGAAAGATCTTTCCCGAAAAGGGCTGAATCAATCCAACAATCATATAAAATGATGTGGTTTTACCGGCGCCGTTCGGTCCCAGCAGTCCTACAATTTCACCTTGCTCAACCTGAAAACTAACTCCTTTTACTACGGTTCTTTTTCGGTATTTTTTAACGATATTTTCTGCTCGAAGAATCATAATGGTTCAAATAACGTCAATTTTTGACGGAATTACATGGCTTCCATTGCTTTTTCACGATTTTTAACTACGCGGCGCGAAATGACAATACCTATTTCGTAAAGGAAAACCAGCGGGAAACAAACCATAATCTGGCTAAAAATATCAGGCGGCGTAATAATCGCCGACAGTAATAACATTACCACATATGAATGGCGTCGGTATGTTTTCATAAATTCAGGAGTAAGAAGTCCAACTTTACTTAAAAAGTAAGAGAAAATCGGAAGAAGGAAAACCACTCCCGCAGCAAGCGATATTGATGTAACCGATCCGATATACGACCGGAGATTAATCGTGTTTTCAACCTCGCTACTTACCTGGTAGGTACCTAAAAAGTGAATCGATAAGGGCACAATTAAATAGTAACCAAACAATACACCCATTAAAAATAATACGGAAGTAAAGAATACTGCACCTCCTGCATGTTTTCGTTCGTTTTCGTATAATGCGGGTTTAATAAAACGCCAGAATTCGTAAAAAACCACAGGAGAAGCGATGATCAATCCGGCAATTATCGATACCATAATATGCGTAGAAAACTGCCCTGCAATTTTTATACTCTGCATTTTTAATGGTACCTGGTTAATTTTTAATGCCTCCGATCCAACCATGTCGCCCAGTTTGGCAAACATCCGGTTGGTCCAAAAGTCGGGCATTCTCGGACTAAGGATAACCACATCGAAAATAAACGATTTCATAACAAATGCAACGATGGCAAAAATAACAATGGCCGCTGACGACCTGATAATGTGCCAACGAAGTATTTCCAGGTGTTCAAGAAAGGACATTTCTCCTTTTGAACCTTCTTCGCCTTGTTTTTTGGTAGTACGCTCTTCGCTCATGAATTCTGGTTTTCAAAAAAAACTTCACAAATGTACACGAATTTTTCGCATTTAAAATCTCAAATATTACTTATATATTGCACGGCTCAAACTTTTCACATAATGTTAGTCTTTATCAAATACATCTTATTTTAAAATATAAAATTTATTAAATTGTATTGCCATTTTGCTTACTTTTAATAATTTAGAATTTACTTATGCTAGAGATATTGGGAGATTGGACATATGAGTAAAAAAGTTGTATTAGCAGAAGAGTTGCAGCGTTTTTTTGGCTTCGATCGTTTTAAAGGGCAACAGGAAGAAGCGATTAAAAGTGTGATGGAAGGGAAAGACACCTTTGTGTTGATGCCTACAGGTGGAGGAAAGTCGTTGATTTATCAGTTGCCGGCCTTAATTCTCGAGGGCACTGCCATAGTGATTTCTCCTTTAATTGCCCTAATGAAAAATCAGGTAGATGCAATTCGTGGTACACATGCCGAAGACAGTGTTGCGCATTTCCTGAATTCGTCGCTTTCAAAAGCAGCCATTACCCAGGTTAAAGAAGATGTGCTGGCCGGGAAAACAAAACTGCTTTATGTTGCTCCTGAGTCGTTGACAAAAGAAGAAAATATTGAATTCCTTAAACAAATAAAGATATCGTATTACGCCATTGATGAGGCACACTGTATTTCGGAGTGGGGACACGATTTCAGACCGGAGTACAGACGGATAAAACCGATTGTTGAAGAAATAGGGAAGTCGCCGATTGTTGCGTTGACAGCCACGGCAACTGCAAAGGTTCAGCACGATATTCAAAAGAACCTCGGTATTTTGGATGCAAAGGTTTTTAAGGCATCGTTTAATCGCGAGAATCTTTATTACGAAGTGCGTCCAAAGGTGAAAACCGAAACGCAGATTATAAAATTCATAAAACAAAACGAAGGCAAATCGGGCATTATCTATTGTTTGAGCCGGAAAAAAGTAGAAGAGCTGGCCGAAACCTTAGTGGTGAACGGAGTTAAAGCACTAGCCTATCACGCCGGTATGGATGCCACTACCCGCTCGGGAAATCAGGATAAATTTCTGATGGAAGAGGTGGATGTGATTGTGGCTACCATTGCTTTTGGTATGGGTATCGATAAACCCGATGTGCGTTTTGTAATACATTACGATATTCCCAAAAGTCTGGAAGGTTATTACCAGGAAACCGGACGTGCCGGCCGTGATGGTGGCGAAGGACAATGCATAACTTTTTACAGTTATAAAGATATTCAGAAACTGGAGAAGTTTATGCACGGGAAACCGGTTGCTGAGCAGGAGATCGGTAAACAACTTTTGTTGGATACCGTTTCGTACGCCGAGTCGGCTATTTGCCGCCGTATAATATTGTTGCATTATTTTGGCGAGCACTACAGAACGGATAATTGTGGAAACTGCGATAATTGTCTGAACCCGAAGGAGCAGATTGAGGCGAAAGACGAAATTGTTACCGCCCTGAAAGCTATTTTGGAAGTAAACGAAAAATACAAAGGCGATCACATTGCCAACATCCTGATTGGGAATAGTACTGCTGCCATAAAATCGTTTAAACATTATACGCTAAAATCGTTTGGTACAGGTAAAGAACATGACGAGCGTTTTTGGAATGCTGTGTTCCGCCAGTCGATGGTAGCCGGAATCATCAACAAAGACATTGAAAATTACGGTTTGCTAAAGGTTACCGAAAAAGGGCATGAGTTCCTTGAGAAGCCGCATAGCTTTATGTTGGTGAAAAACCACGAATATGAAGAAGAGGATGATTCAAACAGTGCAGGAGGTGCCCCGTCGGGAGGAGCAAGTGGCGATCCGCAATTGTTTGCCATGCTGAAGGACCTGCGGAAAAAAATAGCCAAGAAGCACAATCTGCCGCCTTTTGTGATTTTCCAGGATCCGTCGTTGGCCGACATGTCCATTCAGTATCCGGTGACTACCGAGGAGTTGCAAAATATTCAGGGAGTTGGACAGGGAAAAGCCCGCCGGTATGGAAAAGAGTTTGTGGCGCTCATAAAATCGTATGTGGAAGAAAATGAGATTGAACGCCCGGAAGATTTGGTGGTACGTACCGTAGCCAACAAATCGAAAATGAAGGTGTTTATCATTCAGAGTATCGACCGCAAATTGTCGTTTGAAGATATTGCCGACTCAAAAGGAATTGAGGTGAGCGATGTGATTGGCGAAGTGGAGGCGATTGTAAATTCGGGAACCAAATTAAATATCGATTACTACATTGATGATGTGATTGACGAAGATCATCAGGAGGATATTTTTGAATATTTCCGCGAGGCCCAAACCGACTCCATCGAGGATGCGCTGGAGGAATTAGGCGAAGAAGAATACTCGGAAGATGACATTCGTTTAATGCGCGTGAAGTTCTTCTCCGACATGGGTAACTAATCCTTATCGTTGATTTTCAACTTTTTTGTTGCAGAAATTGTTATTTTTGCACGCTTTTTTATTCGTAAAACTCAGGTTTCAAAAACGTAGTGTGTTGAAAACTGTATGTTGAACGAATCCCGATAGCGCAGCTCAACGGGATAAATGAATAAAGGAGACAGATGTTATTTTTGTTAAAAAAGTAAATGTAGAGATTGATACCCTGTTTAAAGGTGATTCAGTTGAAAAAATTAAATAATAGATATGACCGTGTCAGTTCAGGAAAAACTAGATTACAAAGTGGCCGATATTTCATTGGCAGAATTCGGAAGAAAAGAAATTGAGATCGCGGAGAAGGAAATGCCGGGATTAATGGCCATCAGAGAAAAATTTGGCCCGCGGAAGCCGCTTAACGGCGTGCGTGTAATGGGTAGCTTGCACATGACCGTGCAAACTGCCGTTTTAATTGAAACTTTGGTTGCCCTTGGTGCAGATGTTCGTTGGGCAAGCTGTAATATATTTTCAACGCAGGATCATGCTGCGGCCGCTATTGCAAAAGCCGGTGTTCCGGTATTTGCCTGGAAAGGTGAAACACTGGAAGAGTACTGGTGGTGCACCCGCGAGGCAATGAGTTTCCCCGATGGAAAAGGCCCGCAATTGATTGTTGACGATGGTGGCGATGCTACCTTGTTGATTCACAAAGGTTATGCTGCCGAAAAAGATGCAAGTGTTTTGGATGTTGACGCGTCAAGCGAGGAAGAAGAAGTAATTCTCGAGTTGCTGAAAACTACATTAAAAGAAGATAACCAAAAATGGCACCGCACCGTAGCCGAATGGAAAGGTGTTTCGGAAGAAACAACTACCGGAGTGCATCGTTTGTATCAGATGGCCGATAAAGGTGAGTTGTTGGTGCCGGCTATTAATGTTAACGATTCGGTAACAAAATCAAAATTCGATAACCTGTACGGATGTCGCGAATCGCTGGCCGATGGTATTAAACGTGCTACCGATGTTATGATTGCCGGAAAAGTGGTTGTAGTTGCCGGTTATGGCGATGTTGGTAAAGGTTGTGCACACTCAATGCGCAGTTATGGTGCCCGCGTAATTGTTACCGAGATTGATCCGATTTGTGCGCTGCAGGCAGCCATGGAAGGTTTCGAGGTAAAAACAATGGAAGATGCATTGGCCGAAGGAAACATTTATGTTACCACCACCGGAAACTGCGATGTAATTACTGCCGAGCACATGGCAAATATGAAAGATCAGTCGATCGTTTGTAATATTGGCCACTTCGATAACGAAATTCAGGTTGCCCGAATGGAAAAATGGCCGGGCATCGAGAAGGTAAACATCAAACCACAGGTTGATAAATATACCTACGAAGATGGCCACTGTATTTATTTGCTGGCCGAAGGTCGTTTGGTAAACCTGGGGTGTGCAACCGGACACCCTTCGTTTGTGATGAGTAACTCGTTTACCAACCAGTCGCTGGCACAAATTGATTTGTGGGAAAACGACTACGAAGTAGGTGTTTATACTTTATCGAAAAAACTGGATGAGGAAGTAGCGCGTTTACACCTGGCGCAAATTGGTGTAAAATTGACTGAGCTTACCGAAAAACAGGCCGCTTATCTGGGTGTATCGAAAGAAGGACCTTTTAAGCCGGAGCACTACAGATATTAAGAAGAAAAATATATACGATAGAAAATGGGTTTCACTTAGTGGAGCCCATTTTTAGTTGTATACCCGGAGTGTGTTTCCGTTGAGAGATGTATTGTACTGCTTTAATGGTGCCGCAGCAGGTCCTTTTAATACTGTGCCGCCAATAAATATATATTCCGATTCGCAACACGAGCATTTCCCTACAGCTCCCTCATTTGCTACCCTGCACGATGGATTAATTTCGTTGGTGCAAGCTGCATCAAATGCATAGTACGAACCTTCTATTTCGCAATAAACAATAACACCTCCAAATCCCTGGTTTGGAAAGTAGGCCGAGTTGCCGGGTACAGTTAGCTCGTTATATAGCCCCAGATCAAGATTTAAGCCCACCCAAACATCCGGAATCTCCGAATCAATTTCGTCACACGACGAATACATCAGAAAAGTAAGTGCGATAAAAAACAAATACTTCATTCCCGAATACCCCGACTTCCTGTTGATGTTCTTTTTTTGCATGATGCTAAATTTGTTTTGTTACACCAATTTGAAAATGATCAAGCTATTTTGAATTATTTTCAAATTGGTTAAATGCCGATATATAAAAACAAAGTCATTGGGAGTGCCCGAGCCAATAGCTTAATGTTTTTAATAATCGGTATTATTCTTTAACGCGAAAATTTTTATTTCCGTACACGTTTCGTACTTTTATAAACTGAACAGCCAAAAATACAATTTATTGCTGATAGAAAATTATGGATGATATAGTAGTTATCATATTAACCTTGATCGTTGCCGTGTTTGGCATTCTAAATAAAACACGGAAAAAGAATGCCGCACCCGGAGAGTCCGCTTCCGGAACCGGCAGTGCACAGGATTTTTGGGAAATGCTGATGGATGACAATGAGGATATACCGCGCCAGTCGCAATCCCAGGAAGTGCTGGACGAAATGGTAGAAGAAGAGCCAGTACAGGAAATTCGTCCGGCATACCAATATAGTACTGAAGTAAGAAAATCAGCACCGCTAAGACGAAAAGTTGAGCAACCAAAAAAAACGAAAAAGAAGTCGTTGATACTGGGTGAGAAGTTTTCGTTGAAGAAAGCCGTGATATATAGCGAGATTATCAATAGGAAGTATGTCTAACTGCGTAAATATCACCCGTTTTCGATATTTTTTTGCTTAGAATATTTTAATATTCAAGAAATTATATAATTTTGCAAAAGGAAGAGTTCCGGGCAGATCGGGATTCTTTCTATTTTTTTATGCCTACGTTGAGGCGAAACAATTAAATAAAGGAGGATACAAAATGTCCGAAGTAACATATTTAACAAAAGACGGATTAGAAAAGCTAAAGAAAGAGCTGGAACACTTGATGACAGTTGAGCGTCCTAAAATTTCGAAGCAGATTGGCGAAGCCATTGAAAAGGGAGATATCTCGGAAAATGCCGAGTACGATGCAGCTAAAGATGCCCAGGGTATGCTTGAGGCTAAAATCGCCCAGATAAAAAATAAAGTGGCAAATGCCCGAATTCTCGACGAGTCGAAAATTAATACATCGCAGGTTCAGATTCTGAATAAAGTAACCATCAAGAACATAAAGAATAATGCAACTATGCAATATACTTTGGTTCCCGAAAGTGAAGCGAATCTGAAAGAAGGAAAGATATCGGTGCAAACGCCAATTGCCAAAGGATTGATGGGCAAAAAAGTTGGCGATGTGGTTGAAATTAAAGTTCCGTCAGGAGTAATACCTTTTGAGATTGTAGAAATTTCAATTTAAGAACAATGGCAAGCATTTTTACAAAAATTATCAATGGTGAGATCCCTTCATACAAAGTAGCTGAGGACGAGAATTACTTTGCTTTTCTCGATATTTTCCCAACTGCAAAAGGACACACTTTGGTAATTCCGAAGAAAGAGGTAGACTGCCTTTTTGATTTGGATGATGAAACCTACGCAGGTTTGCAAATGTTTGCCAAAAAAGTGGCCAAAGGACTGGAGAAAGCTGTTCCCTGTAAAAAAGTTGGGGTAATGGTTTTGGGTCTCGAAGTGCCACACGCACACATTCATTTGGTGCCCATGCAAAGCGAACACGATTTGCTGAACTTTGCCGACAAAACAAAATTCCCACCAGAGGAAATGGAGCAGCTGGCAAAGCTCATCGCTGAAAATATTGACTAGCAGTCCCGATCAAAGTATCGGGGCTTTTTTTGCTCCAAAAAATCCATCAAAAATTATTAACATCCCCCGGATAAGGCTGCGAGAATTGGTATCTTTAAAAACTTTTTTAGCATAGTTTTTATGGTTCCATTTACGCATTTACACGTACACTCGCAATATTCTATTCTTGATGGTGCTGCCAGCATCGGCGACCTGGTTGGCAAAGCAAAATCGGATAATATGCCGGCTTTGGCATTAACCGATCACGGTACAATGTTTGGCATAAAAGAGTTTCATGCCGCCTGTTCGAAGGCTGAAATCAAACCCATTTTGGGATGTGAAACTTATGTGGCTGCCCGCACAATTAATGATAAAAGCGATAAGGTCGACCGCTCGGGACATCACCTTATTTTGCTGGCAAAAAACAAGGTAGGTTATATTAACCTGATCAAGCTGATATCAACAGCTACGACTGCCGGTTTTTATTACAAACCGCGTATTGATAAAACGCTGCTGGAAAAACATCACGAAGGACTGATTGCATCATCGGCCTGTTTGGGAGGCGAGATTGCACAACATATAATGGCCAATAATATAAAGGCGGCCGAAGACGCCGTTCTATGGTATAAAAAACTGTTTGGCGAAGATTATTACCTTGAGTTGATGCGGCATCCGGCGCAATCGCAACGTGAGCGCGAAGAGGTGTACGACTGGCAGGTAAAAGTAAATAAGCAACTGGTTCCGCTGGCTAAAAGGCTGGGCGTGCAACTTATTGCTACCAACGATATTCACTTTACAAACGAATCGGATGCGGAAGCGCATGATTTGCTGATCTGCCTGAATACCGGGAAAGATTTTGACGATCCGAACCGGATGCGTTACACCAAACAGGAGTGGTTTAAAACGCAGGCCGAAATGAATGAGCTTTTTAAAGATCTTCCCGAGGCCTTGGCGAACACCAACGAAATTGCCGAAAAAATCGAGTCTTTTGAGTTGAATAGTGCGCCGATCATGCCCATGTTCCCTATTCCTGAAGAAATTGGAACGGAAGAAAGTTTTAAAGAAAAATATTCAGAAGCTGATTTGCGCGAAGAATTTGGCGATTCGGCATTCGAACGTTTAGGCGGATACGATAAGGTAATTCGTGTGAAACTGGAGTCAGCATTTTTGGAGCACCTTACATTCGAAGGGGCAAAAGAACGTTATGGCGATCCGCTGGAGAAGAGTGTGGAAGACCGCCTGATTTTCGAGCTGAATACCATTAAAACAATGGGTTATCCCGGGTACTTCCTTATCACGCAGGACTTTATTAACTGGGCAAAAGATAATGGCGTTCTTGTTGGGCCGGGACGTGGTTCGGCTGCCGGAGCGGCAGTATCGTATTGTGCCGGAATTACCAACATCGACCCGATTAAATACGACCTGCTTTTTGAGCGTTTCCTGAATCCCGACCGTATATCGCTTCCCGATGTGGATATCGACTTTGATGATGACGGACGACAGCTGGTACTGGAATATGTAACCAATAAATACGGGCAGGATAAGGTGGCTCACATTTGTACGTTCGGTACTATGGCTACCAAGTCTTCCATCCGTGATGTAGCCCGTGTATTGAAATTACCATTACCCGAAGCCGATCGTTTGGCCAAGTTAGTGCCCGAAGCTCCGAAAATGAGTTTCAAAAAGGCGTTTAAAGAAAGTCCCGAACTGGCAAGGGAAAAGGATTCGCCTATTCCGTTGGTTGTTGATACGCTGAACTATGCCGAGAAGCTCGAAGGATCGGTGCGAAATACCGGAGTGCACGCCTGCGGAATTTTAATTAGCCGTGATCCGCTCACCGATCATATTCCGTTGATGCCTACCAAAGACGAAGAGCATCTGCTTACAACACAGTACGACGGGCGTTTTGTGGAAGACATCGGTTTGCTGAAAATGGACTTCCTCGGACTGAAAACCCTGTCGATTATAAAAGAGTGTTTGGAAAACATCAAGCTGTCGAAAGGAATTGAAGTTCCGATCAACGAAATTCCGCTGGATGATGAAAAGACATTCGAGCTATTTAGTCACGGCGAAACCACCGCCATCTTCCAGTTTGAATCGGACGGTATGAAAAAACACCTGCGCGATTTGAAGCCAAACCGTTTTGAAGACCTGGTGGCCATGAACGCGCTCTATCGTCCGGGGCCAATGGAATACATCCCCGATTATATTGCACGTAAACACGGTAAACAGAAAGTGGATTACGATGTGCCCATGATGGAAGAGTATCTGAGCGATACTTACGGTATTACCGTGTTCCAGGAGCAAGTGATGTTACTCTCGCGTTTGCTGGCGGGTTTTACGCGTGGTGACTCGGATACGCTGCGTAAAGCGATGGGTAAGAAGATTATGTCGGTAATGGAAAAGCTTAAGGTTAAGTTTGTTGACGGCTGTAAAGCCAACCGGCAGTTTGTTGACGAATGTAAAAACAAAGGGAAACAGACCGACGAAGTAATCAATAAAATCTGGAAAGACTGGGAGGCATTTGCCTCTTATGCATTTAACAAATCGCACTCGGTTTGTTACGCTTACATTGCCTATCAAACAGGCTTTTTAAAAGCGCATTACCCGGCCGAGTTTATGGCGGCCAACCTTAGCCGAAACCTTAATAATATTGTTGATATTACCAAGTTAATGACCGAGTGCAAGCGAATGAAACTGAACGTACTTGGCCCGGATGTTAACGAGAGCTTTATCAAATTTACAGCTAACCCTGAAGGCGATATCCGTTTTGGGATGGGAGCTATTAAAGGGGTTGGATCCGCAGCGGTTCAGCATATTATTGATGTGCGTAACGAACGTGGTCATTTTAAAACCATTTACGATTTGGTGGAGCACGTAAACCTTCAGTCGGTGAATAAAAAGAACCTCGAAGCGCTTGCAATGGCCGGAGCTTTCACCAACCTGGAAGGGGTAAACCGCAGTTGCTTTTTTGCCGGTGAAAATGAGAACGACGATACCAATTTTATCGAAAAGCTGATTCGTTATGGTAACCGTGTTCAGTTGGAAGCACAAAGTGCACAGCAAAGTTTGTTCGGAGGAATGGGAGGCGGACAGGACATTCAAAAGCCGCCAATCCCAAAAGTTGATGAGTGGGCAAAACTAATTCTGCTGGAGAAAGAGAAGAACCTGATAGGTATTTACCTCACGGCGCATCCGCTAGATGATTACAGGTTAGAGATCACCAATTTCTGCTCGAGAGATGTGGCGCTGAAAGACCTGAACAACGATATCTCGAAATACCAGGGGAAAGACTTTACCTTTGGAGGTATGGTTACGGCAGCGCGCGAAGGACAGTCGAAAAACGGAAATATGTATGCCGTTATGACCCTGACTGACTACACCGATTCAAAAGAACTTTTCTTCTTTGGAAACGACTATGTAAACTTCAGTAAATTCTGTAAAGTGGGGCTTTTTATAATGGTAAGAGGTTCGGTGAAGCAGCGTTTTAACAGCGATTTTTACGAGTACAAAGTGAACAGCATTGAGTTGCTCGATGATGTGCGCGAAAAATATATTAAAAGTTTAACCATTAACATACCGCTAAAAGTATTAACCGAAGACTTTGTAAAACGCGTTGAGCAATTGGCCGGAGAATACAAAGGAAAAGCCCTGCTGAAATTTAATGTTTTTGATCCCGAGAACAATATGTACATTGAAATGTTTTCAAGAACTACAAGGGTAAATCCTTTGGATGGATTTCTGAACTTTTTTGATGAGCAACCGGAAATGAGTGTCAGAATTAATTAGTTTTGCAGAACAGAGATACGATATACAACAATAAAAAGATAATAATATGGCTTTAGAAATTACAGATGCCAATTTTGAAGAATTGGTAATGAATTCAGACAAACCGGTGATGATCGATTTTTGGGCAGTTTGGTGTGGCCCTTGCAGAATGATTGCACCTATTGTTGAAGAAATGTCGACGGAGTATGAAGGCAAAGCAGTAATCGGTAAAGTTGATGTTGACAACAACCAGGATGTAGCAATGAAATACGGAATCAGAAACATTCCTACAGTATTGTTTGTGAAAAACGGCGAAGTTGTTGACAAACAAGTTGGTGCTGCTCCAAAACAAGCTTTTATCGACAAGCTGGAAGCATTGCTGTAATAGCATTTAATTCAAACTGTCATTTCGACGACGCAGGAGGAGAAATCTTTTTCAATAAAAGATCAGGCCTTTTTTGCTACCCGAAATGACAGTTTTTGTTTGGAATTACCAGACTTCGACTAAGCGTCACCCTGAGCGTAGTCGAAGGGTGTTCAATAAAACAACATTGCTTTTCTTTTTATCATTTTGAAGAATCTCATCGACATAGAACAATTTCACCGTTTTGATAACCTGGGGCTGGTGGCTCACGAGGTTGTTGAAGGTTTTATAACCGGTTTGCACCGAAGTCCGTTTCATGGATTTTCGGTTGAATTTGCCGAACACCGCTTGTATAACCAGGGCGAGTCGACCAAGCACGTCGACTGGAAATTGTTTGCGCGCACCGACAAACTTTTCGTAAAACAATACGAAGAGGAAACCAACCTGCGTTGCCAGTTGGTTGTCGATACTTCTTCTTCCATGTTGTTCCCTTACACAAAAGGGAAAAAGCATTTACACAATAAACTGGCTTTTTCGGTGTACACGGCCGCAGCTCTTATTTACCTGATGCGTAAACAGCGCGATGCCGTGGGGCTTACACTTTTCTCCGACGAAATT
>NZ_JBFHGM010000024.1:0-33706 GCF_041583095.1 Draconibacterium sp. | reverse complement strand
GGCTTGTCCGGAACACGCTGAAAAAGAGAATCTGTTTCAACTGTTAGATGCTGAGAAGATTGGCATTTCGCTTACCGAGCATTTTGCAATGTATCCGAATGCATCGGTTTCTGGACAGTACTTCGTGCATCCTGAATCGCGCTATTTCAGTCTCGAAAAAGTGGGAAAAGACCAGGTTGAGGATTATGCGAAACGTAAAAATGTATCGGTAGAATTTGTTGAGAAGTTCTTGCCAACAAACCTGAATTATAAGTAAAAACCTGTGTTCATTTTAAAAAACCGTCATTTATTTTTCAATTTGAAGTTTATTCAGACGATCAGGTACGAAATTGATAAATTTGCATCAGCAAAACAGACTAAAATCACATGAAAGTTATAGACACCATAAATCAGGCAAAGAAAACCGTTTTTTCTTTTGAACTGTTGCCGCCATTAAAGGGCAACGATGTTTCGCGCCTGCATAAAACGATTGAAAGCTTAACCGAGTTCGATCCGAAATACATTAACATTACTACCCACCGCGACGAGATTGAATTTAAAGAACTCGCCGATGGAAGCATTGTGAAACAAACAGTACGCAAACGCCCGGGAACAGTTGCTATTGCTGCCGATATTCAGCACAAATATGGCATTCCGGTGGTTCCGCATATTTTATGCGGCGGTTTTACAAAGAGTGAAACAGAACACGTACTTATCGATCTTAACTTTTTGGGAATTAATAACGTTCTGGCGTTGCGCGGCGACGGGTTAAAAAACCAACATGTTTTTCAACCCACCGAGAATGGCCACTCAAATGCCAACGAATTGGTTAAACAAATTAAAGATCTTGGAAAAGGTATTTACCTGGATGCGGACCTGAAGAACAATAAACCACTTGATTTTTGTATTGGTGTTGCCGGTTATCCGGAGAAGCATTTTGAAGCGCCGAACATGGAGCAAGACATGGCTTACCTGAAACAAAAGGTAGACGAAGGAGCCGATTACATTGTAACCCAAATGTTTTTCGACAACCAAGTATACTACGATTTTGTGGACAGATGCCGTGCAATGGGAATTACTGTTCCGATTATTCCGGGTATTAAGCCTATCAACCTGAAAAACCAGCTGACGGTGCTTCCAAAAATCTTTAGCATCGACCTGCCTCAGGAGTTGTCAAAAGAGTTGACAAAGTGCAAAAACAACGATGACGCACGCCGTGTAGGAACAGAGTGGGCCATTTACCAATCGAAGGATTTGGTTGCGCACAACGTTCCATCGTTACACATTTATACTTATGGAATTTCGGATAATGTAAGTGAGATTGTTAAAGCTGCTTTTTAAGCAGAAATGATGATATAAAAAAAGCAGGCTGGAAATCGATTTCCAGCCTGCTTTTTTAAAAAGTATTGCTCAATTACAGTCTTTCTAAAACATCCTCCGGCTTCCTTCGTCAGCCACCTCCTTTAAAAGGAGGATTGACAATATTCCTCGTAAGTGGTTATATAAGAATTCCCCTTTGAAGTGGAAAAGAAGGGGATGAAAGTTATTACTCCGCTGAAAAACTATAGTTTCTATCTTAATTTTCGACTATCCTTCCACCTGAATTTCAATATCCTGCTGATTTAATTTATCGTTATCAGCCTGGTTATTTAGCTTTAACGAATAAATCATTGCCTCCACCTGGCGTAACAGGTTGCGTTTATCTTTACCCGGAGCATATACAAAACCAAATGCGTTTAATACACGCTGGTTCGATGCGTCTAACTCCGAAAGAGCCACGTAAGGACCACCCATAAAATCATTCTCAACACGCCATAAACCGCGCATTTCGGATGCGTAATTTCCATTGTGCTTAATTACATTATTGATCTGGTCGATGCGTTTTTCTGTCGACATATAACTTCCGTCGGTTGGGCCCGGAACGTATCTTTTTAGTAAGCTGTCGCGAATTGGCAACTGGTAATCAACGGTAAAAGCGCTATCGGAAACGTACGGATACGAATAAATCACAATTCCCTGTGTAATTTCAGGCGAATCGAACTGTACCCACAAAAAATCCTTCTTCTTTTCCATGATCCGGAAACCCGGTGGCACTTTCATGGTTGCATTAAACTCGGTATTCAGCGTATTAAATACGGCCTTTTCGTAGGTGTTTTTATAATTCATTGTTATACGCTCTTTCTCGGCCTGCACAAAATAGGAGAGTATTCTGTCCTTGTTTTCGTTGAAGATCTTTTCAAACTCGTCGGCATTTTTTGCACGAATTTGTATGGTTGCCTGCGGATAAGCCCACACATCGTCGGTGAATTTAATTCCACTCTCATCAACATTGGTAGAAATAGTAGTTTGTACAACGTTTCGGGTCGATCTGAAAATATCTTTAAAAGCTTCGTGCGGAACGTTAATCAAATCGAAAAGCGGCTCTTCCTGCGGCAAGCCTGCATGCGGTTGCGCAAGTGTTTCGCGAAGAACTTCTCCGGGTTTACCATTCCACGAATCTTTAGATATTACTACAACCATTTCACCGGCTTTCCCGGTAATATTTTTGTACATAACAGTTGAATCGGAATCGCAGCCGGCAAAAATTGCGGCAACGAGTACCAGAAAAACAAGGTGGCTAATACGTTTCATATAATCAGTTTTTTGGATTTCTAACATAAATAACAAAAACCTTACCAGACTGTTAACCTACAACATGGTGCAATAAAAGGCTATTGGATGAAATACAAAAAATCCCGTATCTGAGCTACAGAACGGGATTTGAATATCTATTTCGATATTAATTACTTGTCGATTTTTTCGCTTTCCGGTTTTGTATCCTCAGCATCGTCCTCTTTTGTGGCTTGTTTAAATTCCTTCATTCCTTTTCCCAGCCCTTTCATCAATTCCGGAATTTTACGACCACCAAACAGAAGTAAAACAATAATTAAGATGATTATTATTTCCTGAGGTCCGATAAATCCTGCAACTACAAATAAATTCATATACTAATAAGTTAATTGGTTCAACAACAAAAATAGTTTTTTTTCATTAAAATGTACCGTTAATCATTTTAATTATATCGTTGGCATTAGCATAAAGTACCAAAGCCAAAAGTAATACCATTCCGGCAATTTGTGCATACTCAAGGAATTTTTCTCCGGGCTTTCGTCCGGTAATCATTTCGCCAAACAAGAACATTACGTGTCCGCCATCCAATGCAGGAATTGGCAAAAGGTTCATAATGGCCAAAATAATAGAAATAAAGGCTGTCATATCCCAGAAATGTGCCCAGTCCCAGGAAGATGAAAAGATGTTACCGATGGTTGCAAATCCACCCAGCGACTCGTATGCTTTTGTTTCTTTTTTGAAAAACAACTTAAACTGCTTCAGATAATTACCGGTAGTTTGAACACCACGATCGATACCTGCAGGAATTGATTCAAGAAAACCATATTTTATGGTTTTGAACTCGAACATATCTTCAGGATTATTAAAGGCAGCATTAAAGCCCATTTTCCCGTCTTCGTTCACTGTCAGCGTTTTAGTCATTTCCTGACCATCGCGGGTAATATCGATAGCAATTTCCTCACCTTTCTTTGATTCCAGGTAGTTGGTAAACTGATCGTAATACTCAAACGATCGTCCATCAACATTTCCCAAAATATCGCCAATCTGGAGACCGGCCTGTTGTGCGGGTAAATCTTTTGCCAAACGTCCGATCTGAATATCGTATGGAACACGCTCTTCCCAAATACCTTTACTCTTTAGCAATAGCGCCAGATCCTCTCCTGTGATCTCCACATCCACTTTCTGTCCGTTGCGCTCTACCTGAACGGTTTTTGCTCCATCTAAAACAATGGTTGGTACAATTTTGCTGAATTGCTCGATGTATTCATTGTCAACGGTAAGAATTTTATCGCCGGTTCTAAAACCAATCTGCTCGCCGGTTTCGTTAACAACAATGCCGTATTTTACATTCTCGGTTGGCAGGTATTGTTGACCCCATGCATAAAGTACTCCAATGTAGATTACGATTGCAAACAGGAAATTCATTAACACACCACCCACCATAATAAGCAAACGCTGCCAGGCCGGTTTTGCCCTAAATTCATAGGGTTGTGGTGGTAGTTTCATCGCTTCTTTGTCCATCGACTCATCGATCATCCCCGAAATTTTCACATAACCACCAAGGGGTAACCACCCAATTCCGTATTCGGTTTCGCCCTTCTTTATTTTAAAAAGCGAGAACCACGGATTAAAAAAGAGGTAAAATTTTTCTACCCGGGTTTTAAATAAACGGGCAAACATAAAGTGGCCGGCCTCGTGCAAAACCACTAATATTGACAGACTTAAGAGTAATTGTGCTGTTTTAATTAATATCGACTCCATTAAATTCCTTCTAAATTTTGTTTTCTGTTAACAACTGTGCCACTGTTCTTGTTTCGTTGTTGGTCTCAATTAAATCATTGAGTGTTGGCTGATTTACAAAATCAACCTTGTTCATGGCTTGTTCTATTATTTCGGGCATTTGTAAAAAGCTGATTTTTCGTTTCAAAAATGCCTCAACAACAATTTCGTTTGCAGCATTCAAAATACAGGGCATATTTCCGCCTTTCTCCATTGCCGCAAAAGCGAGTGCAAGGTTACGAAAAATTTCTGTATTTGGCTGCTCAAAATGCAAAGACGGGTAATCTAAAAAGTTGAACCGCGGGAAGTTATTTTTAATTCGGTTCGGAAATCCCATGGCATATTGTATGGGTAACTTCATGTCGGGCAGTCCCATTTGTGCTTTCATCGAACCATCTTCAAACTGAACGATGGAATGAATGATGGACTCGGGATGAACAATAACATCGATTTTTGAAGCCGGCAAACCAAAAAGCCAGTGTGCCTCAATTACCTCGAAACCTTTGTTCATCAGCGTGGCCGAATCGATAGTGATTTTTGCGCCCATATCCCAGTTGGGGTGCGCCAGGGCATCATCAACCGTAACATGTTGTAATTCAGCGAGTGTTTTACCACGAAACGGCCCTCCGGAGCAAGTAAGGTAAATTTTTTCAATCGGATTCATAAACTCGCCAACCAAACACTGGAAGATGGCTGAATGCTCGGAATCAACCGGCAGCAGGTCAACCTGTTTTTCGCGGGCAGCTTTTGTTATGATCTCGCCGGCAACAACCAGCGTTTCTTTATTTGCCAACGCAATTGGTTTTCCCGCCTTAACCGCATTATAGGTTGGAAGCAATCCCGAATAACCCACCATGGCCGTTAGTACCATATCAATGGTATCCATTTCCGCCACCTGGTTTAATGCTTCTTCTCCGGCATAAACTTTTATATCTTCATCCTCAAGAGCGCCAGAAACCAGCCGGTAGTTGTCCTTGTTGGCGATAACCACCACATTGGGCTGAAATTTTTTTGCCTGCTGAATGAGCAGCTCCACGCTGTTATTCGCTGTTAAAACCTCAACTTCAAACAATTCAGGATTTTGCTCAATCACCTCAAGCGCCTGGGTTCCTATGGATCCGGTAGATCCAAGAATTGCTATTTTCTTCTTCATCTTAAAAGTCAATGTACTGTTCCGGATCAAGTGCGGTTCCATCGTGCCACAACTCAAAATGCAGGTGCGGCCCACTTGATAATTCTCCTGTATTTCCGATAATGGCAACGGCCTCCCCGGCTTTTACTGTCTGTCCGGTTTTCTTCAATAATTCGGCATTGTGTTTATACACCGAAACCAAATTGGCTTCGTGCTGAATGTAGGCTACATAACCTGTTTCGAGTGTCCAGCCGGCAAAGATCACCGTTCCGTCTAACACCGACGAAATACGGGCATTGGGCTCACTCACCAAATCAACACCAAAATGATCGGGTGTATTTTTAAAATGTTGCGATACAACACCTTTTACCGGCACAAAAAAGTGTACCTGGCTGAGTTGTGTAACATCGGTATTATTGTTTCGAATGGATAGACTCAACTGTTCGGCCAGCAATTTATCCTGAAAAACAGAATCGTGATTGTACTGCTTAAATTCTACCTCGTCTGTCTCAATATCGGCTGCGGTCATTTGATCATCCTCCGGTACTTCGCCCGACATTATGGCCTGAATACCCTTAAAAAACTGATCGCGTTTTGCCAATTCCTGTTCCAGTGAATCAACAACCAAAGCATTACGCACCAACATTTGCCGGTACTCTGCTTTTGGGTAACCCGGAATATATTCGCGTAAGCCGGTAGTTGCAATCAGCAAAATTACGAGTATTACCAAAACTGCCGATGTTAAACTGGTTACAGTAAACACTTTCAGCCGCGAAAGCTTCATGCTCCACACCGACTGAAACGTGGTATCGTTGTAAATAATTAACCGGTATTGATTTTTTAGTTTATCAAAAAACTTCTTCTCTTCCACTCCCCAAAAAATTTTTAAGGCTACAAATTTAGTAAGAATTGAGACATAGCCCTGCCGTTTAGGTATTTTTAACCAATTGATTTAGAACTAAAAGAAATTAGGTTTTGTCTATTGTTCAACAGGATAGCAAATTCGGGTGATCCATTTTGCCGGATCAGGTTCCTGCTGCGGATCTGTAAGGTATATTTCCAGGGGTGCACTTGCCAGGTTAAAACCATGTGCTTCTAACCACTTTTGCACAGCTTCATGTCCTTCCTGCAAATTGCTGTAATCGCCATAAAAATCGAGGCAGGCACAGGTTGTTGCGGGGAAAACAGCCACTTTTACAAGCTTGTTTCCTTCAACGTCAGCGTCAATCGGGATACAACATTCAAGGTCTATATTTTCTTCATCCATCAGGTGGTACAGGGCAAAAGGCATTCCGGCCATTTCAATTTCCTTTTGCGCCAGAAAACTGCTTATTTCGCTGTACATTTCGCTCATATCGCGGCTAACTTCAATAAAAGGTAAGGTTGCACGAATGCCGGCATATTTCATTTCCGGTACTTCGTCAAGCAGTATTACTTGTTCGTTCTCCTTCTCAATCACCTGGCAAAGTGCTTTTAATTTAACCAGTCCATTGTCAAAATCGGTTGCCATACTTTTATTCATCAGCAGCCCGATCCAACGTGCAAAAGGGTTATTACCAACATCATATGTTAGTGTCCAGTTTACGGTGGTTCCTTCGTTTTTATCTGCTAACGAAAAACTGCTTAAAGCTTCTCCCCGCTCCATAAAATCGAGCGAAACGGTTACTTTGCTTAAGGGGACCGCCTCAATAATTTCAATGGTTGCACCACTGCCTTCTTTGGTTTCATTTCTCAGAATATAACCTCCACCAACACCTACTCCGTGGTTAATGTATTCTACACTCATATTTTCGCCCATTCGTTTCCATGGCGACCAATTATCCCACTGGTGCAAATCAATTAGTTGTGCATACACGGTTTTTGCAGGGGCCTGAATATCGGCACTCCGCTCAACTACTACTGTTTTGGGTAAAAAGTACGCAACGGCAACAAACAACGCTCCCCACAACAAAACCCACATAATAATTCTGGCAAATCGGCTCATAACAAGTTTTTAATTTCAATATAGTGCAATTCATGTAATTCAAACAGCATTTCAAATACAAATGTCAAAACCGGACCAAAATTTACAGGAAAGTTAAAACTACTGCTTCGGATTACTGAATTGCATTAATCTGTGTGGTCTTTCTGTTAAAGAGATTTAAATCACGTTAACAAGTATTTTGAAAAACTATATTTGCACAAATTTTTTGAAAAGAACAATTAATAACATGATGAGAAAATTTAATCTTATTCTGCTTTTATCGATCTTCATGATTGGCTCGGCAGTTGCAAAAGAAGGAATGTGGCTTCCTTCACTTATTCACAAACTGAACATTAAAACCATGCAAGATATGGGCTGCGAATTGAGTGCTGAAGATATATACAGCATCAATCAATCGAGCCTTAAAGATGCGATTGTTGCACTCGACCGCGGATCGTGTACTGCTGAAGTAATTTCAAAAGACGGTTTGCTTTTAACCAACCACCACTGTGGTTTTGGCGAAATTCAGCAACATTCGAGTGTTGAACACGATTATCTGCAGGATGGTTTTTGGGCCCGTTCAAAAGAAGAAGAACTTCCGAACCCGGGCAAAACAGTTACTTTCCTTATTTCGGTTGAAGATGTAACGGCTAAGGTTTTGGCCGACATTACCGACGAAATGAGCGAAAGCGAAAGAAACGACAAAATCGACCAGGTAGTTCGTCAGCTGGAAAGAGAAGCAAAAGGCGACTCGCACTACGAAGTTTACATCAGAGACTTTTTTAAAGCCAATCAATACTTCCTGTTTATTACCGAAACATTTAAAGATGTTCGTTTGGTAGGAGCACCTCCGCAAGCATTGGGTAAATTTGGTGGCGACACCGACAACTGGATGTGGCCACGCCATACCAACGATTTTTCGATGTTCCGCGTGTACTGCGCTCCCGACGGAACTCCTGCAGAATACTCGGAAGACAATGTGCCTTACCAGCCAAAACACCACCTGCCAATTTCGCTTAAAGGTGTTGACGAAGGCGACTTTGCTATGGTATTTGGCTACCCTGGAAGCACCAACCGTTACAAAACATCGTGGGGAATTGACTACACCATGAAAGTAACAAACACTGCCCGTATATTGGTTCGTGAGAAAAAACTGGACATAATTGCCAACTATATGGCTACCAGCCAAAAAGCAAAAATCCAGTATGCATCGAAACACGCACGCAGCGCCAACTACTACAAAAATGCAATTGGCCAAAACGAAGCATTGACAAAACTGGGCATTATTGCACAAAAACAGGAATTGGAAAAAGAATTTACCAATTGGGTAAATGCCAATGCCGACAGAAAAGCAAAATACGGAGAAGCACTTCCATTAATTGAAGGATCGTACGAAAATGTAGAGGCAGAAAAAGCAATGGAATTTGCTGCCGAGGCATTGTTACGCGGACCGGAGATTTTTATGTTCGCTTACAGCACCAGCCAATTGGCCGATCTGTTAGAGAAACCGGAAGAAAACAAAGACAAAATTGAAGCTTTTGCCGGCCGACTTAAAGAAAACCTGGACGGATTCTACAAAGATTACGATGCTGCTACCGACGAAAAAATTGTTGCTGCACTGATGAAAATTTATGCCGAAAACATTTCGTCAAGCTATTACCCGTCTTTCTTTGCTGAAATTCAGAACAAATACAAAGGTGATTACGCTAAGTACACCGAAAAAATGTTTAAAAAATCGATTTTCGACAACCAGGAAGAGTTAACTGCTTTCCTCGAAAATCCTTCGTTAAAAACACTGCAGAAAGACATGGTTTTCCAGGCAGCTGTTGACATTTTTGATATGTACCGCGCCACATCGATGAGTTTAAGAGAAGGTGACGAAAAGCTGCTAAAAGGAAGAAGGTTGTTTGTTGCCGGTTTGATGGAAATGCAGCCTGACAAGAAATTCTACCCGGATGCCAACTCAACCATGCGTTTAACTTACGGAACCGTAATGCCATACGATCCGCGCGATGGCGTAACGTACAAATACTACACAACAACTGATGGTTACCTGGAAAAAGAAATTCCGGGCGATTACGAATTCGACGTTCCAAAACGAATGAAAGAACTGTTGTTGGATGAAAACTTTGGTCAGTATGCTGACGAAGATGGTAAACTTCGTTCTTGTTTTATCACCGATAACGACATCACTGGCGGAAACTCGGGAAGTCCTGTTATTAACGGAAAAGGCGAGCTGATCGGTATTGCTTTCGACGGAAACTGGGAAGCTATGAGTGGCGACCTTGATTTTGAAGAAAACCTGCAACGTTGTATTAACGTTGACATCCGTTTTGTACTTTGGGTAGTTGACATCTATGCCGGCGCTCAAAACCTGATCGATGAAATGACAATTATTCGCTAAGCGAATTCAAGATATCCAACGAAAACCTCGTCAATTTTGGCGGGGTTTTTTGTTTATCAGATATGAGATTATGAGTATTGAGCAATGAGACAAACAAAAACAAAGTTTGTTTATTAAAAAGAATACTCACTACTTTGTACTTTTAATCTCACTACTATAAATAAAATGGCTCGTCCAAAAATTACAATATATACCGATGGTGCAGCACGCGGAAATCCGGGAAACGGAGGCTACGGAATTGTGATGCTTTCCGGTCCTCACCGCAAAGAACTTTCGGAAGGGTTTAAACATACCACCAATAACCGGATGGAGTTGCTGGCGGTAATTGTAGCATTGGAATCGCTGAAGATTGAAGGCTGCGATGTTACCGTTTACACCGACTCGAAATATGTTGCCGACGCGGTTGAAAAAGGATGGGTGTTTAATTGGGTGAAGAAACGTTTTAAAGGCAAAAAAAATCCCGACCTTTGGATGCGTTTTCTCGAAATCTACAAAAAGCATGTAGTTAAATTTGTTTGGGTGAAAGGCCATGCCAACAACCCACTTAACGAACGTTGCGACGAACTGGCCGTTGAAGCATCGATGAAGCCGAATCTTTTAGTTGACGAAGGTTATAAACCGGAATAATTTGAAATGAAACGTCTAAGTTTGGTCCTGCTTCTTTTTACTTTTATTTCATGCCAAAAAGAAGTGGAGCCGGATAACAAAATGGAAACCATAAAATATATAGAAAGAGCAAGCGGGGAAGTTAAAACCGAAAATGTTCCCGGCGAAGGAATGCTGAAATGGTTGTACGCATCGGGAAGCGGGAAAGCTGCCCTGAATCTGTTGTTTAAACGCAAAATTGTTTCGGCAATGGGCGGCTGGTATATGAATTCCAGGCTTTCGGCTAAACGTATCCCGAAATTTGTTAACGAGCACCGCATTAATTTAAACGAATGCGAAATCAGCGATATTCAGCATTTCAGATGCTTTAATGACTTTTTCTATCGCCAACTAAAACCGGAAGCCCGCCCTCTGGAAGAAGGTGTTGTTTCTCCGGCAGATGGTAAAATTCTGACCTTTCAAGCGATGAAGGATATTCCGTCGTTTTTTATTAAGGGTTCTGAATTTAACCTGCAGACTTTCCTTGGCGATGAAAGTCTGGCACAGAAATACGAAGCAGGTGCAATGGCCATTGTTCGTTTGGCCCCGGCCGATTATCACCGTTATCATTTCCCGGCATCGGGAAAAGCGTCTGAATCGCATAAAATTAATGGCCACTATTTTTCGGTTTCGCCATTTGCCTTGCGTGGCAGCCTGAAAATTTTCTGCCAAAACAAACGCGAACACTGTACGCTTTCAACCGAAGAGTGTGGAGATATTCTAATCGTGGATGTTGGCGCCACCATGGTGGGAAGCATTATTCAAACATACACCGCAAACAGCAAGGTGAATAAAGGAGACGAAAAAGGCTACTTTGCTTTTGGCGGCTCAACACTGATTTTGCTGTTCGAAAAAGGAACGATCACATTTGATGCCGACCTGATTGAAAACACAAAAAAAGGCATGGAAACCACCGTTAAGGTTGGCGAAAGAATTGCTAATTAAGGATTAGTGATGGCATGACTTAAAGTCATACTATCACTTTCTTAGACAAAGCAAAAGTATTGCAATCGACTATAAATCAAGTGACAGTTGTTCATCAAGCAAACGAAATGTCATTCGGTGGTATTTGCTGGCTCCGTGTTCTTTTATTGCCGCCCGGTGTTTTTTTGTTGGGTAACCTTTGTTCTTATCCCAATCGTAATATGGATACTCCTTGTGGATTTCGGCCATGTAATCGTCGCGATAAGTTTTGGCCAGGATTGATGCTGCGGCAATGGAATAAAACCGTCCATCGCCCTTTATCATGCAGGTGTATGGGATTTTGCTTTTTGTACGGAAGCGGTTACCATCTATCAGCAAATGTTCAGGGACAGTTGCCAACTTTTCTACCGCCCTGTTCATCGCTAAAAAAGAGGCATTCAGAATATTTACCTCATCAATTTCCTTGTTGTCGACCGCAACCACTGCCCAGGCCAGCGCCTGTTCTTCAATCAGCGGACGTAAGTGGTAACGTTGTTTTTCGCTTAGTTTTTTTGAATCGTTTAACAGTTCATTTTCAAAGTTAGCCGGAAGAATTACCGCTGCAGCAAATACCGGTCCGGCCAGGCAGCCTCGTCCGGCCTCATCGCAACCGGCTTCAATTGTATTCTCGTTGTAAAAAGAAAGTAGTTTTTGTTTCTCCATGAAAACGGGCAAATTGTTAAATTGCTAAACTATCAAATTGTTAAACTGCTCACTGCGACTGAAAACTGTTACTGTAAACTCTTTTCAACACTCATCCAAAGCAAACGTGCTGTTTCGTCCCAGCTAAACTTATTTTTCTGTTGAAAACCTTTTTCCACCAGCTTGGTGCGCAAATCAGGATCTTCGTGCAACTTAATCATTGCATCGGTTATCTGATCGATTTTTAGCGGATCGGCATAAACTACAGCATTGCCACCAACCTCGGGAATAGATGTTGTATTGGAGCATATTACCGGAACACCAGCACTCATGGCCTCCACCACCGGAATTCCAAAACCTTCGAAAAACGGTACAAAAGTAAGTGCCAGTGCTGCCCCGAAGATGTCGTGCAAATCGGCCGTTGTTACACGCCCCGTAAACACTACATCATCTTTGTGACGCATATTTTCGTAGGTTTCAAAAATATCGCCTGTTTTATGCATTTCTCCCCCAACAATTACCAGTTTTGTTGTAGTGTTAACCACACTTTTAAACGCATCGAAAGCCTTTAGCAAGCCACAAACATTCTTTCGCGGATGTAAAGCGCCAACAAACAGAAAATATTCTGCACCATTTGTAAACATATTACGCACCTCCATTTTTTCGCTTTCAGATAGGGGCTCAAAAATCTGGTTAATACCGTCGTAAACCACATCAATTTTGTCGTAATCGACTTTAAACGAACGCGTAATATCTTCTTTCGAATAAAACGACACCGTGGCAATCCGTTTCGCCAGTCGGGCAAATTTTGGGAAATAATAATTGTAGTATTTTGCTTTCAGCCAGGGAAGATCATCAGGTCGGTGCACAAAGTTTATGTCGTGAATTACACCCAACTGCGGCACTTTGGTGCGTTGCGACAGGTAACCGTCGGGCGACAGAAAAAGATCTGCTTTGTATTTTTTCAGGATTGCCGGGATTCGGAATTCAAACCAAAGGTACCACAAAAACGCATGGCGTGTTGGCGGCCCAATAACTACCGGAGTAACATTTTCGGCAAAAATATAATCCTTGCTGTATGGCCTGTCGAATATAAAAATAAACTCATGCTCAGGATGATTGATCGTCATCCGTTTTAGCGTTTCATAAGTAAACCAGCCTATTCCCTCAAGCTTCCCCTTTATTAATAAACGAGTATTTACGGCAATAACCATAAGTGCTGTCGATTTTTCGTAAATGTACAAAGTCTGTTCAAATATTTGTTACTTTTAAGTATTCAAATTCTAGATACAATTCAAGAAACACGGTGTTTTGAAACGCAAATTTGTAACCAACCTGATATTATTACTTTTCCTGAATCTGCTGATAAAACCAATGTGGATTTTTGGTATCGACAGGACGGTGCAAAACTCGGTTGGCGACGAGACTTTTGGCCTGTATTTCGCGCTGTTCAATTTCTCGATGTTGCTTAATATTTTGCTCGACGTTGGTATTACCAACTACAACAACCGCAACATTGCACAGCATAACTTTTTGTTGCCAAAACACCTTTCCAACATTATTGGATTGAAGATTATTTTGGCCGTTGTTTATGCCCTATTCTGTTTAGGAATTGCCGCCATTATCGGGTACAACAACATTCAGTTTCAGCTGCTTTTCTTTTTAATCTTCAACCAGTTTCTGATCTCTTTCACACTTTATTTAAGGTCCAATCTCAGCGCTTTACACCTGTTCCGGACTGACAGTTTAATATCGGTTTTAGACCGGAGTATTATGCTCATTCTTTGTAGCATTTTACTTTTCACATCGTGGACAAGTATCCGTTTTTCAATCGAATGGTATGTATATGTGCAAACCATTGCCTACGTGCTAACCGCGATAACTACTTTTGTTGTAGTGCTGACCAAATCGGGGCGCATAAAAATGCGGTTCGACCTTTCCTTCTTTCGTGTATTTCTCCGGAAATCATATCCTTATGCACTCCTTATTTTGCTGATGTCGTTTTACAACCGTATTGATTCTGTTTTGCTGGAACGTCTGCTCCCAAATCCGATTGGAAAAGAGCAGGCCGGTATTTATGCACAGTCCTTTCGGTTGCTGGATGCCGTATCAATGTTTGGGTTACTGTTTGCGGGCTTACTGTTGCCGATTTTTGCAAAAATGATCAAACAAAAGGAACATATCGGGCAGATGGTGAAACTTTCCTTTACGCTTTTAATCGTGCCGGCAATAATTATTGCTGTTTCGAGTATATTTTACGATAACGAGATAATGGGCGCACTATACACTTCAAGTACTGAGCATTCAGCAGGCATTTTGGGAATTCTGATGACCGGATTTATCGGCATTGCCTGCACCTATATTTTTGGCACTTTATTAACCGCCAATGGCAGCATGAAACAACTTAACATTATGGCTTTTTGCGGAATGGTGTTGAACATTGTGCTAAACCTCCTGCTAATTCCGCGATTTATGGCCTACGGGTCGGCCTATGCAAATGTAGCTACCCAGTTGTTTACCGGGTTCACCCAACTCGGCCTTGCCCTTTTCATTTTTAAAATAAAACCTCAGCTTTCTTACATCATCAGGTTGGTTCTTTTTATCGGGGCAGTGGTTGTTACAGGGCTGATTTCAAAACAAACCGGCCAATGGTTTTACGGCTATCTTGCCATGTTGGCAGGCTCAGTAATTCTGGCTGTATTGTTCAGGCTCTTTAATTTAAAAGATCTGTATCAGATCATTCGTTATGAAAAGGAATAATCCATCGATAGAAGAATTAAAAAACGGAGACGATTACGAACTTCTGGCGGAACCGAAACACGATGAGATTAAGTCGTTTGTGTTTTCGCAACTGGAAAAAGGTGGTTGGCTGGTTAAAGGATTCATGGTCTACCAGGCCGTTATGATACTGCTGGGTTTATTCATTATTGCCCGCGCTGTGATTTTAAGTTTTAAAGGCACCAGCGAACCACTTTGGCACAGTGTAGGGACTGTTGTTTTTTGTGTAACCGTGCTGGTCATCATTCACGAGCTGTTGCATGGTATTGCCATAAAACTTACCGGTGCTAAAAGTGTGCGGTACGGAGCCTATTTTAAAAAGTTTATCTTTTACGCCGAAGCCGACCGCCATGTTTTTAACCGCAGGCAGTTTACCTTTGTTGCGCTTGCTCCATTGGTTGTAGTAAAACTAATCACTGTTGCCGGAGTTATTATCTTTTTTAACCATCCGCTGGCTTATGTGTTTACTCTCATCATGTGTATCCACAGTTTGTTCTGCGCGGGCGATATTGGCTTACTGTCCGTGTTCTATTCGGAAGAAGCAGAAGTATTTACCTTTGACTGTAAAGAGGAGCGAAAAAGTTATTACTTCAGAAAGAAGTAAAATTTTGGACAAAAAAAAGGCAGCTTCTACAAGCTGCCTCAAAGCCATGAAAACAATTAAACAATGTTCAGAAAACAGAAAACTAGAAACAATTAAATAGTCATTATATCTTCTTCCTTGGCTTCAACCAAGGCGTCGATCTTCTTACCAAATTCATCAGTCAGTCGTTGCACTTCCGCTTCCGCGTCTTTCTCGATATCCTCCGACAATCCTTCTTTTAGAAGTTTCTTAAGGCTATCGTTCGAATCTTTTCGTGCTCCACGAACGCTTACTTTTGCGTTTTCACCTTCCTGATGGGCTTGTTTTACCAAACCTCTTCGTCTTTCTTCAGTCAGTACCGGAATATTAATTCTAATAATCTCGCCGTTGTTATCCGGGTTGAATCCCAGATTTGCATTAAGAATTGCTTTTTCAATTTGTGGGATCAAATTCTTTTCCCAGGGCTGAACAGCAATTGTTCGTGCATCAGGTGTACTTACGTTAGAAACCTGATTTAGTGGCGTTTGACTACCATAATATTCCACATGAACTCCATCTAACATAGCTGGACTTGCTTTACCTGCACGGATGTGTACCAATTCCTTCTCAAGGTGTTCAATGGCAGCTGCCATTTTCTCTTTACAATGATCTAAAATAAACTCTACTTCTTCTTGCATCGGTAATAACACTGTCTATCCAACTGTGGACTGTCAGCAAATATAGAAAAAATATAAATTCCCAAAAATTTTTTACCCAATTTATTCCTGTTTCAAATAAATAAGGCTTAGCAATACACCAAAGTTCCGAGATCCTCACCACTCATAACTTTCTGTAAATTACCCTTTTGATCCATATTAAAAACATAAATCGGCAAATTGTTCTCCTTACACAAAGTTGTAGCGGTAAGATCCATTATTCGCAGGTTACGATTATAAATTTCGTCGAAACTGATTTTATCGAACTTGGTTGCGGTTTTATCCTTTTCCGGATCGGCCGTATAAATACCGTCAACGCGGGTTCCCTTCAGCATAACTTCGGCTTCAATTTCGATTCCGCGCAGGGCACTTGCTGTATCAGTGGTAAAATACGGATTACCGGTCCCTCCAGAGATAATTACTACTTCGCCATTTTCCAAAGCTTCAACTGCTTTGTCTTTCGAGTAATATTCTCCAACAGGTTCCATCCGGATTGCGGTAAGTACTTTCGATTTAATCCCCTGTCCAACCAGGGCTGAGTTTAAAGCCAGGCTGTTAATCACAGTTGCAAGCATTCCCATTTGGTCGCCTTTTACACGATCGAAACCTTTGGCTGCACCGCTTAGTCCGCGAAAAATATTACCGCCGCCAATTACAATTCCAACCTGTACACCCGATTTTACAATTGCTGCAATTTCCTCTGCATAATCGCCAAGTCGTTGCTGGTCTATTCCGTATTGCTGATCACCCATCAGCGATTCGCCGCTGAGTTTTAGTAGAATGCGTTTGTATTTTGCCATGATTATTTGCGTTTTTTGATGCACAAATATAGTACAACCTTATTTAAAACAGGAAATGGTTTTATAGTTAATTGAATCAAACATCCTTATGTGCTTAGCAAGAGTGAGCCGTTCAAGAACCACATTCGAGGGCGCTACGTTTTTGAAATCTGAGTTTCATGAATAAAAAAGCCACTTGCGTTATGCAAATGGCTTCAAAAAACTCTGTGCTGTCTAATCAATTACCCTTCGCAGTGGTAATTAAATACTCATAAAAAAACTGCTTCTCTGAACAGCCGCGAAAATTGCGCTTTTTACAGGCCGAAAACATGACAAAAATCAATATTCATCAGCGACAGAATACCGCCGATTTACTGCTTTTAAGTGAATTTGGATAAAATAAACGAAACCCTAATTGAAAATGATGGGAGAATAAAAAATGATAGTGTTTTATGATTTTACCTTGCAGATTGTAACTTCTTAAAAAAAATAAAAAAAGCATTCAATTATACCTATAGAATATGTATTCTCAATAGGCAAAACCAATCACATCATACACTAGATGATCTCTATACCCTGATCCTTACAAAGTTCCACAGACATTTCGCTCAGTTTGTATTTCTGGATCTTTCCACTGGCGGTCATCGGGAATTCATCAACAAAAAAGATGTATTTCGGAATTTTAAACCGGGCAATATTTCCTCGGCAGAAATCTACAATCTCTTCCTCGCTGAGTTTTTCTCCTTTTTTCAGTTTAATAAAAGCACCAACTGCTTCGCCATATTTTTTGCTTGGAACACCTGCAACTTCAACGGCTTCGATTTGCGGCAAACGATACAGGTAATTTTCAATTTCGCGCGGGTAGATATTTTCTCCTCCACGCACGATCATATCTTTTATGCGGCCGGTAATTTTATAAAATCCATCTTCGGTTTTTACAGCCAGATCGCCCGAGTGCAACCACCCTTCCTTATCGATAACCTTTGCAGTTTCCTCAGGGTTGTTGTAGTAGCCTTTCATCACATTGTAACCACGGCAACAGATTTCACCCTGGTCGCCCGGCTTACATTCATCACCCGTTTCAGGATCCACGATTTTTACTTCAACATTAGGGAATTCGAAACCAACCGTGGTAGCCCGAACTTCAACCGAATTATGTGTACGTGTAGCCGTCATTCCCGGCGAACTTTCGGTTAAGCCGTACACAATAATTATGTCTTTCATATTCATTTTATCCATCACCTGGCGCATGGTTTCGATGGGGCAAAGTGCTCCGGCCATAATTCCTGTGCGTAACGACGACAGATCGAACATATCAAACATCGGATGATTCAACTCGGCAATAAACATGGTTGGGACCCCGTAAAGCGCCGTACATTTTTCCTTTTGTACAGAAGCCAGCACCATTAAAGGATCAAAATCCTCGGTAAATACCATTGTCGCTCCGTGCGTAACGATGGAACACACAGCCAACACACAACCAAAACAGTGGAAAAGTGGAACACAAACCAACAAACGGTCGTCTTCGGTGTATTTCATACACTCGCCGGTTGCAAAGCCGTTATTCAGAATATTGTGGTGCGAAAGCATTACACCTTTGGGGAAACCTGTTGTTCCCGATGTAAATTGCATATTTACCACATCGTGGCAATTGAGCGTTATTTTAACGCTTTCCAGCTCCAGATCATCAATGTGGCTTCCCAGCAACATTAATTCGTCGGTACTGTACATCCCGCGATGTTTTTGCTGACCGATAAATCCTACATTTTTAAGCTGCGGGAATTTTTCTGATTTCAGTTTTCCGCGTGGTTGTGTTTTTAGCTCGGGCACCAATTCAAACACCATCTTCACATAATCGCTGTCGCGGTATCCATCAACAATAAACAGCGAGTTTATATCAGCATTTGTCAGGATGTATTCCAGCTCCGCCAGCTTATAATTGGTATTAACCGTTACCAGAACCGCCCCAATTTTTGCTGTGGCAAACATCAGAGTGGTCCAGTCGGGAACATTTTTTGCCCACACACCTACTTTATCTCCCGGTTTTATACCGATAAAAAGCAATCCTTTTGCCAGGCGGTCTACCCGTTCGTTAAACTGCTTATACGAAAACCGCAGGTTACGATCGGGGTAAACAATAAAATCTTTATCTGGCGTTTCAAAGGCCCATTTTTCAAGTATATTTCCTAAGGTATAATCAAGTAGCTGCATGAAAATGTTTTTTAATTATACGGGAGTATAAACTACCGCTAGAATTTTTGCAGCCTGTTCGCCGGCTGCGTGAATATTGTGGGCAACAACCGAATCGATATAGATGGTATCGCCTTTCTGTAAGAGGTAAACTTCTTTTCCGTAATTGATCTCAATACTTCCTTCGAGCACATATATAAACTCTTCGCCTTCGTGCGACGACAGTTTATAATCCGACTCTTCCGCAGGTTCAATTTCAACCAAAAACGGCTCCATATGCCTTCCTGATTTTGCCTGTGCCAACGAGAAAAAGTTAAGGTGCTCGCGAGTACTTTCGTCTTTGGTAGAAAAGCTAAGCGTTTCTTTAGCTTTGCCAGCATTTACGAGAGCCGGACCAATGGTTTCCTGATCGTCGAGGAAGGTTCCGATACGCACACCCATGGCGCGCGATATTTTAATTAGCACACCTAACGAAGGAACATTTCCCTCGTCTTCAATCAGCTGCAATTGGGCTTCATCCAAATTAGCCTGTATTGCCAAATCAGCGCGCGAAAGTTGCCTGAACTCACGAAACTCTTTGATTTTATTACCAATCTTTTTCCGGTTTTTCATCTCATTAAAATTGTTCGTTTCATTTGTATTCGATGTAACACCCTAAGAATTTTAATTCTTCCTGTTTGTGAATTTGAAGAATAAAAATTCACACTCGTTTCATACGATTAGAATTGTTTATTTATTAGGATATCGTATGGAACTCGCACATTTTTAATTATCCTTTTGGGTGTAATTAGTTTACATGCTCGTTTCATCTTATTTACTTTTTTACTTTATCTTGTAGTTAGATGCTTGCCTGTCGGCAGCTATAAAACTCACCCCTATTTACCGAGACTTGTTTTATAAGACATTTGATTACGGTGTAAAAATAACAGTTTGGATGAAATGTAAAAATGACGCCAATTAGTATTTTGCGTTCTAGGCCATTTTGAAACTAATGTTGCACAACAGCATTACTCCCCGGTATAAGAAAAAACATTCATGATTCGCGGGAATCACCAACAGGAATGAAAGTAAAGTCTGTTAACAGCATTTCATAAAAATGACCAGGTTACAAGGCGCACATAACGATTGTGCGTTGAACAGCTTACTGATTGCGCCTTTAATTTACTGCACATCAACCCCGGGTTTCACCCGGGGTTAGTCACATTTTATACCTTCGGGATATTGAACTGAATTAAAAAGTTAAGACGAGTTATTGATCTGCAATGTCGCAATTGCAAGTTTTTATGACGCTGGAAGCGTCGAATGCGAATAACCCGGTGCGTAGCGCCGGGATGAAATGACCAAAGGGAAATCGTACGGCAAAGAAAGCAGATCGAGGCCAGATGGTTCTCCCGGACAAAACTCAAACGGGAATACACATAAAAAGATGGGGACTTTCAAAAAAAAAGGTGCCCAAACGAGCACCTTTCTGTTTATTTTATTTTTGCTTTTGTAAATACATCAATGTTCCACTGCCGGATTAGCTGATCCATTTTATGAATCGGAAATCCTGGCGGTGTGGCAATTCCGGATGTTTGGCATACAAACGGAAACTGTATGAGAACGATCCCGGATGGTCGGGTAAAATAGTATGCTTGTAACAGCAAGATGTGCCTTCGCTTTTTTCAGGAATAAATTCAACTGTATCAACAATTCTTTCCTGTCCGTCTTTATTTTCAGCAATTAATAATTCCACACCAACTTCCTCCGGTTTCAATCCATTTAAATCAACCGATACTTTTACTGGGTACTTATCACCCATCACCATGGTGTGCGCAATACCGTCGATGATTTCAATGTTTTTCACCTCAACTCCATCCCATTTTGCAGCCACTTTGGCTTTCCAGGCAGCAATTTCTTTTGCCAGTTTAAATCCATCGGCATTCACACGCACAGAACGCTCATACTGCGGATTGTAGTAACGGTCCTGGTAGTCGCGCATCATTCTCGATGTGGTAAAGTTTGGCGAAACATTTGCAATGGTATTTTTTACGTATCCCACCCATTTTTCAGGAATATCGTATTGGTTGCGGCCATAATAAGCAGGCACAACTTCTTCTTCCAGAATATTGTAAATGGTTTCGGCATCCAACTCATCCTGGAAATCCTGTACATCGTAAGCACGCTCGGCCGGCAATGCCCAACCGGCATCTTTCTGATAACCTTCAACCCACCAGCCATCAAGAACTGAGAAGTGAAGCGTTCCGTTCATAACTCCTTTTTCGCCACTGGTTCCCGAAGCTTCCAACGGACGGGTTGGCGTATTCATCCATACGTCAACACCCTGCAACAGCATTTTTGCCAGGTTCATATCGTAGTTCTGAACAAAAAGAATTTTACCACGGAACTCAGGACGTTTTGATACTTCTACAATATGTTTTATCAAATCCTGCCCTGCTTTATCAGCCGGGTGAGCTTTACCGGCAAAGATAAATTGTACCGGACGCTCAGGATTATTTACAATTTTCGCTAAGCGGTCGAGGTTACGGAACAACAAGTGCGCACGTTTGTAGGTAGCAAACCTCCGTGCAAAACCAATTGTTAAGGTATTCGGATTCAGTTTCCCAAGAATCTCGCTGATCAACTTCGGATTCTCGGAACGTTTAACCCAGTTATCTGAGAAACGCTCTTTAATGTAATTAATAAGTTTTTGACGCAATTTTTTACGCAGCTCCCATATCTCGTAATCCGGAACATTGTAAATATTCTTCCACACATCAAAATCCAATTGATTGGTCGGAAATTCTTCGCCAAAATATTTTTTATGAATGTCTTTCCATTCCTGTGCTGCCCAGGTTGGGTAGTGAACACCGTTGGTTACATAACCAATCTCCAGTTCCTCCTCCAGGTAACCCTGGTACAAATGTTTTAGCACCGCCTTACTTACGTCGCCGTGCAGCATACTAACGCCGTTAATTCCCTGCGACAAGTTGCTCGCCAGGTAACTCATATTGAAATGATCTTCCTCAGCCCTGGCTTTACCCAACATCTCGAAATCTTCCCAGGTTAATCCCAACTTTTCGACAAAGAAATTCATGTAATGACGGAACATATCCACATGAAAAGAATCGTGCCCTGCCGGAACGGGCGTGTGCGTTGTAAACACTGTTGATGCATTTACAACCTCTTTAGCCTCGGCGTAGCTCAGCTTCTGTTCTGCCATCAGATTGGCAATACGCTGTATGCCGATAAACGCTGCGTGCCCTTCGTTACAGTGATAAATATCTGATTCTACGCCCAGCTTTTTTAATGCCTGAATACCACCCAAACCAAGTAACATTTCCTGTTTCAGGCGATTTTCGTTGTCGCCACCGTATAAATGATGGGTTACAAAACGGTCGGCATCGTTATTTTCATGATGGTCGGCATCAAGCAAATACAGTTTTACCGAGCCAATATTGGTTTGCCAAACACGTCCGATCAACGTGCGACCCGGATATTGCACTTCAACGCGCACCCATTCGCCATTTTTATCCAATGCCGGCTGAACAGGTATTTTCGAGAATTGCTGTGCATCGTAAACAGCCATCTGCTCGCCATGTAAATTCAGGGTTTGTTTAAAATATCCGTAGCGATACAACAAACCTACGGCAACCAGTTTTACTTTCATATCGCTGGCTTCTTTCAGGTAGTCGCCGGCCAAAACACCCAAACCTCCCGAGAATATTTTTAAGCTGTCGTGCAAACCGTACTCCATACTGAAATACGAGATTCCCGGACCTGCAAGCTCCTTACGGTCATCAAGATATTGGTTGAACTTTGCATTTACTTCGTGCATGCGGGTTACGAACATTTCATCGCGTTCCAGCTCTTTGAAACGATTGTAGCTCACCTGATCGAGCAAGACAATCGGGTTATGGGCACATTCTTCCCAAATTTCCGCATCTATCTGCTGAAATAATTCGCGTGCTTCAGAATTCCAAACCCACCAAAGGTTTTTTGAAAGCTCCCGCAGTGGTGAAAGACTTTCCGGAACGTTAGATTCTACAATAATCCGTTTCCATACCGGCTCTCCCACAACCGGATTCTTTATAAATTTTTTCTCTTCCATTTTCTTCTCATTTTATTAATTACAAACTATGCCCGGCGGGCAAGCTGATCGCTCTAACTTACTTAGAACGAGCTGCAAAATTAGATTATCATTTCAACAAATTGTTTTTTCTACAATTATCGTTAAGCGAATTTAATGTTAGCACCAAATCGTCTATTTCTTTTTTCGGGAAGCGGTTTTTTGCTTTTTCGTTTTTTGCAAACGGCGTAAATCGGCTTCCATTCTTTTTATCTTTTCTTCTTTTTCTTCGAGCAAACGATGAAGCGAAGCAATTTCATTCTCCACTTCACTTTCGGGGACATGCGCGTTTAACCGGATTTTAAAATCGCTCAGCACATTCATATAATTTATAAAGGCCTCGTAGGGCGAATCGAAATGGCTGTAGGATTTATGCGGATCACCGCCGGCAAAAAACTTGGTCGACATGTAAAAGAAATGATCGCTCGCCTGCAGGTAATTCCAATCCTTATGAAGAACAGCGTCGGTACACCGGGCCATTTGTCCTTTCATGGCATACAATTTTTCAAAGGCCTCTTTTTGCATCTCGTTCCCCAGCCAGGCACTGAGATCGCGCTCTTCGTCGGACCAGGAAATTGGATGTGGAACACTAACAACAGAAATCGGCTGAAGTTCATTAACCGCTTCGGAAGGGGTTGAAAACTTGAGCTTATCGCTTTTAACGATCTGTTCAGCCAAGGCATTTAAGAAATCGAATATACCGGCTTCTTTTGGCTGTCGGGTTCCAAACGAATCGTAACCCATGAACAAGTTTATTACCTCTTCTTTTTCACCAACTTTTTCAAGCCAGCTTACATACTTTTCTGCCGTTAACGGGTATTTATCCCAGTTTTTGTCTGAAAACCGAAATCCAATATCGTCGCTCAGTTTGTAGTTGCGCATTAACACTTTTAGCCGTGGATTAATGGCGTTCACATACAGAAAGTCAGGGCTTTTCCATCCCAGCACATGTTTGGCTCCTTCGGTTAACATAGCCGAATAACCCAATTTGGCTACTTTCTCGCCAATTTCGTCGGAGTAGATCATTTCAGTATTTCTAAAAACACGCGGTTTCTGTCCGAATAACCTGAAGATCTGATCGTCGTGCTTTTTAACCTCGTCGGTAAAAGCATGTGCATCTCTTAACGAACTTAATGAATGCGAATAGGTTTCGGCCAAAAACTCAACACACCCGGTTTTTGCCAGCTTCTGAAACGACTCAATAACATCGGGCGCATAAAGCTCAAACTGTTCCAGTGCCACGCCGGTTATCGAAAAAGCCACCTTAAACTTATCACCCAGTTTTTTAGCCAGTTCCTGCAACAATTTATTGGCCGGCAAATAACTTTTGTCGGCTATATTTCTGATTATGCTTTCGTTTGAATAATCGTCGTAATAGTAATGGTCGTTACCGATATCGAAAAAACGGTAACGCCGGTGCCTGAACGGTTGATGTATTTGAAAAAACAAACAAATTGACTTCATAGCAGTTGGGTTAAAATTCTTGCAAGGTACTTTCGTAAACTTTTCTCACTTCGCGGGCCGAGTGTGTCCACTTTAATTCATCCACCTCTGTTTTTCCGGCACTTTTAAAATGCTGGGCCAACGAGGAATAATTCAATACACCATAAATAGCATCGGCCATGGCATAAGTATCCCAAAAATCGATCTTTATAGCATGTTTTAAAATCTCCGACACCCCCGACTGGTTTGATATGATTACCGGAACATTTAACTGCATGGCTTCAAGCGGTACAATTCCGAAAGGCTCTGACACCGAGGGCATAACAAACACATCGGTCATGCTAAAAAGATCGTTTACATCATTCCCCTTCAGGAAACCTGTAAAATGAAATTTATCGGCGATGCCCAACGCTGCTGTTCGGGCTATCATTTCGTTCATCATGTCGCCACTACCAGCCATTACAAAACGTGCATTCTGCATTTTTTTGAGCACCAGATTGGCAGCTTCAACAAAATAGCCGGGGCCTTTTTGCATGGTTATCCTTCCTAAAAAAGTAACCACTTTATCCTTAACGCCTTTTGGCGGCAAACTTCCTTTTTCATTATTTACCGACTCAACGGCGTTATAAACGGTAACCACTTTTTCGGGCTGAATTCCGTACTTTTCGATGACCATTTTCCGGGTAAGATTGCTTACCGCAATAATTTTATCGGCCGCTTCCATGCCTTCACGCTCAATGGCATAAACGCGTGGGTTTACATCGCCTCCGCTTCGGTCGAAATCGGTGGCATGCACATGAATAACCAAAGGTTTTCCTGTGGCCCGGCTGGCAGCTATTCCTGCCGGATAGGTGAGCCAGTCGTGTGCATGAATAATGTCGCAGGGACTATCTTCGGCGATCAAACGAGCCACCAGTGCATAATTGCGAATTTCTTTTAACAGATCGGGGCCGTAACCTCCACTAAATTCGATCTTTGAATTTTCGTCGGTTTCAACAAATTTTGTCTGGCCTGTGTAACGTTTGCTTTTTAAAGTCCAGAATTCCTCTTCAGTAACGTAAGGAAGAATGGGCGAATCTACTTCGAGGTATTCCATTGTTTTTTCGCCCTCATCAAAAGTAAAGGTCGTTCGGTTTACGGGAATGCTGTTGGCTCCAATCAGCTTTATTCGCGACTGATCTTCGTCGCCAAAAGCCTTTGGAACTACAAAAGTTACGTCAATATCTTCTATCTCAGCCATACCTTTTGTAAGCCCGTAACAGGCTGTCCCCAATCCACCGGAGATATGGGGCGGAAATTCCCATCCAAACATTAATACCTTCATCTGATCTTCTAATTTTCCGGTTACATCCAAAAATCAATTTTTTTTGGTTTACTCTGTATAGTTCTGTACCAAATCAAGCGCATACGAAACACCTGCCACATTCCAGGCCTGCGAAATGGCGCCCTTTCCAACATGCGGCGGGTCGCCATCGTACATTTCAGGAATATTCCCGATACAATGCTCTGTCATTTCGGCTTCAAAACTTTCCATAATCTGTTTCACAAACGGCAATCCTCCGCGCTTATGAATCTTTAAATAGGCTTCAACAAAAAACTGCAGCAACCAGGGCCAGACAGCGCCCTGATGCACCGCCAGCTCCCGTTCTTTCGGGCCTCCGCTAATATTACCAAAGTAACGCAAATGATCGGGCGACAATGTTCGCAGCCCCCTGTTGGTTAACAGTTTGCGCTTCACTACACTTAACACCTGTTTTTGCTGTTCTTTTGTAAGCGGTGTATAATCCATGGCCACGGCAATTACCATATTTGGTCGAACCGCCCAATCGTGTTGCTCATCTTTTACCACATCGGCCAGGTAACCGTGTCCATCGCTCCAGAAGGTTTTCAGGAACGACTGCGCCACTTTATTAACCATGTGTTTCCATTGCGAAATAAATTCATGGTCACCGGCCATGTCTGCTAAATCGAGGGCAAAACAAATAGCGTTAAACCACAGGGCATTCACTTCAACCGGCTTTCCGGTGCGCGGTATAACGGCCTTTCCGTCAACACTGGAATTCATCCAGGTTAATGCGGTATCTTCTTTTTCGGCATAAATCAATCCGTTGGGCAGCATTTTTATATCATCGCGTTTCTGGCTGGTATAGGCATTGAGAATTCTTTTGATCACTTCACCATACGTTCTCCAAAGCAACTTCGGATTGTTTTTTTTCTTTAAATACTGCTGAATGACCCAAATAAACCACAACGATGTGTCGGCAGAATGGTAGGTCAGTTCTTTATCCTTAATCTGATCGGGGAAAAAACCATCGTTAAAATATTTCAGGTACGAATCGAGTATTTTTTCACACAGTTTCGGGTCGTTAAACGCCAGGCACAATCCGGGAAGCGAAATAAAAGTTTGACGGGTAATGCTGTTGTACCAGGGGAAACCGGCAATAATATCGGCCGTGTAACCTTCGTGCATAATAAACTGATGAGCAGCCCGCTCCAAAACACTATTAAAGGTTTCTTTGCCTCCCCGTTTGTTCTGCTCTTTGGTAAAGCGCTGTTTTAACGACACCGGATTAGCTTCTGTTAAACCCGCAGCAAAAACGATCGACTCGCCTTTTTTCATCGGAAACTCAAAGTAGCCCGGCACAAAAAGATCTTCAAGATATTCGTAGCCCCGGATCAGCTCTTTCAGGTATTCAATATCGTAATACCAATCGGGCACTCCCACAAAGTCAACCGCTTTACTGCATTGCATAAACAAATCCGGGTAACCGTCGTATAAACATGTTTTTATCCCGTTTTTGGCCTTCCCAAACTTGCGGTTTACAAACATATTTGCCTTGCTGAGCTGATGGATATTCCGGAAAGCAAGGAATGGTTTTAACCGCAAAGTTGTTGGCGATTTAGCTTCCTCAAGGGTATATTTTATCAGAATTTGTTCCTCTTTTTCTACCAGCAGTCGTTCTTTTGTTAGCACAACCCCACCCACACGGTAAATAATTTTTGGTATCGCATCAAACTCTACATTACGGATGTATTTGTGCCCTTTGGGTTCGTAGGTTCCGCCTTTATAACGGTGGATTCCGAGGTTAAATTCGGCCTCGTTTTGTATTACGGTTTCATCGAGCGAGGAAAGCAACACATGTTTTTCACCTCCAAAATTCTCAATAGGGCACACCAGCAAACCGTGGTATTTTCGGGTATTACAGCCGTTTAGCGTAGTACTTAAATAAGAACCGGCTCTGTTTGATCGTAATATTTCTTTGAACAGCGAATATTCAAGATTTACCAGCTGCTCCTTATCAAATTCAAGGTAATGCATATTAATAACACTTTGGCAAATTGAGTATTGGTTCAGCAGCCACAACGAAGTTGTCACTACTAAGTTAAGGGATTTAACTTACAATTGTTTGGTCACCACCACCAAATTGCTCAATCTGTACATTAAAATATTCTTTTTCTAACTTTAAATTAAGATACGGGAATCTTTTTTCCAGTAATTCCAATTTATTAAGAAAACTAAGGAGAAATTTGGAATATTCAAGGGATTTTTTGTTGATTGGGCGATGCTTTACAGCATTGCTTATTTTTTGAACTTCCCGCGCAATTTCGATACTTTCAGGGTTGATTAGTGCCGCTTCAAAACGCGACCAGATATGCTTAATGGCCACCTCTGAAATGTGCAACATATCTTCGGCATAAAAACGATAATCGCGCAGTTCATCCATCACAATTTCGTACGATGGGAAATAGGCACATTTTTCAGCACCCAGTTCCTGAATAAGTTGATCGACAGCCAGTATCAACGTCGACTTACTTCGCTGGTTTTCAATGGCGCCGTCTTTCCAATGACGAATCGGGCTGACCGTAAAAACCATTTTTAGCTCAGGATTTAATTGCCAGATCTTGTGCAGCAATTCCCGATAAACTTCAACGATTTGTTGTACCGACAAACGTTCGCGTACAAACTCGCGGGCCGGAATTTTATGGCAGTTCGAAACCAGTTCGCCACTTTTTTTATACCTGTAAATCCAGGCCGTACCAAAAGTGAGAAACAAAAAACCGGCCTCTTTTAAAAACGTTGCTGAGTTTTTAATTCGGGTGTTTATGTCATGCAGCGCCACCTTCTGCTCGGTACTCGAAAAGCGGCCATGATGACTAAAGCTGTGCCATAGGCCGTTGTGTTCAATAAGATCGGTTGCCGAAAGCTGCTTCTCGTCGAGCAATAGCTGCAGGCCTTTGGCTACTGAAAGCGGGTTATACAAAATACCAAACGGATTGATATCAACCGGGTATTTCAGGGCTTCCATTTTCGCCCCAACATTTTCGGTAAAACACGATCCCATAAAAAGGTTTTTCTTCTTGTAACCCGTTTGCCACGGAAACTGCGGCACATCTACTATGGTTTGAAATTTTGCTTCGGCCATTTATTTCACTTTCGGGATATCCACTTTTTTCAGCACCAAAGCCGTTCTCGCCGGAAGGTAAAGTCTCAGGTAATGCTGGCTATCCAGTCCTTTGCTTGGCATGGTGTAGTAACTGATCTCCTCATCAATCCGGTCGTGACCACCAAAACGGCCGGAGTCAGAATTCAACACAATCTGATATTTGCCGGCACCCAACGGAATTCCGTAATCGGTAAACGATTGCGTTGGATTAAAATTGAAAACAAACAGGAACAAGCCACGATGATAGGCCAGCACTTTATCGGGCGTATTTTCCAAAACCTTATCAACCGGAGGAATAGAAAGTATTTTGTTCTGGTTGATCAACTGAATCATCTCCTTATCAAAATCATACAACCAATGAAACTTCAGGTCCTGATCCTCAGAAATGCTCCAAATGCGGCGAGCGTGACTGTAGGACCAGTTGTTTCCTTCGCGCGGGAAATCGATCCATTCGGGATGCCCGAATTCATTTCCCATAAAATTCAGGTAAGCACCGCCGGCAGTACTTGCTGTTGCCAGCCGGATCATTTTATGCAGGGCAATTCCACGGTCAACGATCAGGTTCGGCTGATCTTTTCGCATGGAAAAATACATTTCTTTATCTATCAGCCGGAAGATGATGGTTTTATCGCCCACCAAAGCCTGGTCGTGCGATTCGGCATAACTCACCACCTGCTCGTCCATACGTTTCGAGGTCAGCTGGTAGAAAATATCACCCACCTCCCATTCGTCGTCCGACTTTTCTTTTATCATTTTTATCCAGAAGTCAGGTACGCCCATCGCCATTCGGAAATCGAATCCCAAACCGCCGTCTTCAATTGCAGAGGCCAATCCGGGCATTCCGCTCATATCTTCGGCAATCGACAATGCCTGCGGATTTATTTGTTTAATCAACTTATTCGCCAGTTTAAAATAGGTAGTTGCCTCCTGGTCGACATTGGCATTAAAATAGTCGTCGTAAGTGGTGAAAGCAATCTCTAAACCATGGTTGAAATATAACATACTGGTTACGCCGTCAAAACGGAATCCATCAAATTTATACTCCGTAAGCCAGTAGCTGATATTTGACAAGAGGAAGTGCAGCACCTCATTTTTATCGTAGTTAAAACAATAGCTGTCCCATGCAGGATGCTCTCCTTTTCCGCCTTCATGAAAAAACTGGTAGCGTGTGCCATCGTAATTCCCCAAACCTTCAACTTCATTTTTTACAGCATGCGAATGCACCAGATCCATAATTACGGCAATTCCCATTCCATGCGCCTCATCAATCAGCTGTTTTAGTTCTTCGGGTGTTCCGAAACGCGACGATGCTGCAAAAAAGCTACTGACATGGTAACCAAAACTACCGTAATACGGGTGCTCGGGAATCGCCATTAGCTGAATAACATTGTAGCCGTTGGCTTTTATGCGCGGTAACATCTGCTCGCGAAACTCATTGTAGGTATGAACACGCGCTTCTTCACCTGCCATTCCTACATGCCCTTCATAAATCAGCGGTTGCTCCTCGGTACGTTGAAACTCCGGATTCTTCCACTCGTAAGGATTTTCGGGCGCCCAAACCTGCGCATTAAACATGTGTGTATTTTCATCCTGCACAACACGTGTCGCCCAGGCAGGTATTCGTTTTCCATGATTTACAGCCCAATGTACATTTAGGGCATACAAATCGCCATGGCCCATTTGATCGGCTGCCAGATGCAATTCCCAAACACCATGATCGAGACTTGCAAAAGCGTAATCAGCACTTTCATGCCAATCGTTAAAAGTACCAACCAGATAAATATGCGTTGCATTGGGTGCCCATTCGCGAATTACCCAGCCCGATTCGGTTCGGTGCAAACCAAAATACAAATGCCCGGTAGCAAAATCGGCCAGACTCCGTCCTCCGGTAACTTCTCTTTCTTTACGATCAGCAAGTATCATCCGGTCGGAAATAACTCCGGCATAAGGCTCAAGCCACTTATCGTTCTGAACTAATTTCGGCAGGTATCTTTTCATCTTATTAAAATTTTTCGTTATAAGGTAAAAGATGGAACTCGCATGATAGTGCTCCTATTTCAAACGGGCTTTTTAATCTGCTCGTTTCATAGATTTGGCTCCTTTCTTTTTCGTCTTTCAAAATCCGAATACGCTTCCGGATTTGTTTTTTAAAGATATAGAAACAGACGTGAAAATGCAGATTATTAAAAGAAAATGCGTTTCGAAAAGTCTTCTTTTATTTCATAACTCATTAACTAACTGACAGGCAGACCTCTGTTATATCGGATTAACCATTTAAAATAATTTAACTGCGAAAAAATGCCGTTGTCCGGGAAATTAAAAAGATGTTGACGGATGAGCATGAAAGGAAAGGACTGTTTATGACAACATTAAGAGAAAGAAATAAAAAAAAACCATGGCTGGGGACGCCATGGTTAGTAGTTGTTAATTAAATGCTGTTTAATTATAACTTAAAGATGCAAAGGTAAGTAACAATTTTTGTACCATTATGCATCGACACCTCAAAAACTTTTATGTTTTACAATTGTTTTGAGGATGTCAAATATCAGGCTTTTTCAACTGGTATTTTGTAATAGCAGGCCAGAGAAGGAATACAAAAGATTACTTTTACGCCTTTAAAGAATGACAAATGAAGAAAACCGGATTTACTACTACAGCATTAAATGTACCTTACGCCAAACACGATCCGCACAAGGCACTGCAAATGCCTTTATACGAATCGGTAGCTTACGAATTTGATTCGGCTGAACAGATTGAGGCTAATTTCAGGGGCGAGTACATTGCCCACGTTTATTCGCGAACAGCCAGCCCAACGGTGGAATATCTCGAGCTAAAACTAAAGGCACTAACCCAAAGTAATGGCGTAATTGCTGTAAGTTCAGGAATGGCTGCCATTACAAATACGCTTATGGCGCTTACCAAAACGGGCGACAATATTATTTCCGGAAATCGTTTGTTTGGGCACAGTTACGCCTTACTACAAAATACGCTTTCGGAATTTGGGCTGGAAACCCGTTTTAGCGATTTAAGTTCGGCAGAAGATATTGAAAAACACATTGATAAAAATACCCGCGTGATATATTTTGAAACGGTAACCAATCCTCAACTGGATATTGCTGATATTGAAATGCTGTCGCGCGTGGCCAAAAAACACGGGCTGGTCCTGGTTGCCGACAGCACAATTACTCCGCCCAATGTTTTTAGCGGCGGGAAATTTGGAGTGAATATAGAGGTAATGTCCACCACAAAATACATTTCGGGAGGTGCTACTTCGTTTGGTGGTGCCATAGTCGATCATGGTAATTTCGACTGGAACCGGAACCCAAATACGGCTTCGTACACCGAAAAATTTAAGGACAATGCCTTTCTTATTAAAGTAAGAAAGAACGTTTACCGAAATACCGGCGGAAGTATGGCTCCGCAAACGGCTCGTTTTCAAATTCAGGGGCTTGATATACTGGAGCTTCGGGTAGAAAAGTGTTACCAAAACTGCCTTGCTTTGGGCGAATTTATGAAAGCACATCCGCGAATTAAAACGGTAAGTTACCCGGGACTGGAAACCGATGAACGCTACCCGCTGGCACAAAAATATTTTAACGGTGTTCCGGGCACCATAATGAGTTTTGAGCTGGAATCGAAAGCAGCCTGCTACACATTTATGAACAAGCTGCAAATCATTCGCCGCGCCACTAACCTTAATGACAACAAATCGCTGATCATTCATCCGCACTCGACTATTTATGCCGAGTTTACCGAAGAAGAACGTGTTGCAGCCTGCATTAACGACCGCATGATGCGCCTTTCGGTGGGCATTGAAAATGTGGCTGATATAATTGCTGATATTGAGGCGGCGCTGAATTGATATTTAAACACCAAGACTCAAAGACACTAAGAGCAGAACCACAGTAGGCACATAGGGCACAGTAGTTTATGGTTACAAGTGCTAAATTGTTCTATTGTCAAATTGTAGAACTGTAAACTGCGACTGAAAACTGCTCACTTTCCTCATATTCAGCATTCCAAAATCGTTAATCTTTATTCGAAATTCTTCAAAGATTTTCTCGCAAAGACGCAAAGGCACTAAGTTTTTTTTTTGAACCACATAGAAACATAGGACATAATAGGTTTTTCTTCTAAGGATTAACATTGTTAATCTGCAATCATTCGAGTGACGAACTACGAGCATCGTGCGTCGAGTTTTTCCCTTTGTTCAACTTTGTGCCTTCTTGGTGAACCTTTGTGGTAGAACTTTTTAAACACGAAGACTCTAAGACACGAAGATTTAAACCACAGTAGACTCATAGGAATCAGTAGTTTATGGTTACAATTGCGAAATTGTTCTATTGTTAAATTGCAAAACTGTTAACTGCGACTGAAAACTGCTCACTCTCCTCAAGATTCTGAAATCTAAAATCGTTAATCAGCATTCGAAATTCAAAATCTCTAATCCGCTCCTCATTCACTCAATAACCCATTCACTCTTCTACTGTTAAATTGTTCTATTGATAAATTGTAAAACTGTTAACTGCGACTTAAAACTGCAAACTTTCTTCCCACTTCTGAAATCG
>NZ_JBFHGM010000023.1:0-35919 GCF_041583095.1 Draconibacterium sp. | reverse complement strand
GTCTTTTAAAAATACTTCTTTCATGGTGCCTTCTACCTGGTTGCGCAGTGAGATATTTTGTACACGCTCTTTTGATAAAGCTATGCTTTCGGGCTTGATCAGGACTTTTAATTCCTGGTTTATCGCCATATCTTTTACGATAGTTTGTGTTAAGGCCTGAATCTGCAGGTTGCTTTTATTGCTTTTCAGCAGAACCATATTCTTCGATTCGAGGTGCGCAAATACCGACAAGTGCATTACATTGTACCAGCCCGACTCGTGCATCAACTCCAAATTCTCGGGTCGATCCAACAGATCGGTAAACTTTCCGTGCCCCAGTAACTGTCCATTTTTCAGTAGCAACAAATTATCGGTAAGACTTAAAAGATCGGGAAGATCGTGGCTTACTATTAATATAGGGAGCGAGAATTTCTGGTGCACCCGGTTTAGATACGGAATTATTTCACGGCGCAGGTTTACATCCAGTGCCGAAAACGGCTCGTCCATCAACAATATTTTCGAACCACTGATAATGGCACGCCCGATGGCCGCACGCTGTTTTTCTCCGCCGGAACACTGTTCGGGTTTCTTATTTAATAAATGTGCGATCTGCAAAGTTTCGACCACCTCATCGAAAAGCTCCGAATCGGGATTCTTTTCGCCATACAACAGGTTCTTCTTTATAGTATAGTGTGGAAAAAGTCGTTCGTCCTGAAAAACGTAACCTACCCTTCGCTGCCTGATCTTAACATTTACCTTTTTATTCGAATCGAGAAGTGTGTCGCCATTCAGATGAATATAACCTGAATCGGGCGTAACAATTCCGGCGATAGAATTCAGCAAACTGGTTTTTCCATGCCCCGACGGTCCGAAGATACCGGTAATCCCATTCGGTATATCAGCTTTTACATCGAGTGTAAAATCCTTTCGCTGCAGTTTTATATGAAAACTCAATGCCGAAGTCATGCCGTTTTACTTTTAATTACACGTTTGTTTAGAAACTCGGCAGCGATCATTGCCAGCAGTGATAATATAACTGATACCACAACCAAACGCATCGTTGAAGCTTCTTGTCCCGGAACCTGCATTTCAGAAAATATGGCCAGCGGGAGTGTTTGTGTTTTTCCTTCAATGTTTCCGGCAAATGAAATGGTTGCACCAAATTCGCCCAGACTTCTTGCAAACGAAAGAATAAAACCGCTGATTACTCCGGGCAGTGCCAACGGAAGTGTAATCGTAAAAAACACCCGGAGATTGGATGCTCCCAAAGTGCGTGCAGCTTCTTCCAGTTTTTGGTCGACCAGTTCGATGGATAAACGAATGGATCGCGTAACCAATGGAAAGGACACAAAAATGGCAGCGATTACCGCCGCATAAAACGAAAAGGCGATTTGAATTCCGAATATCTCGTAAAAGAATTTACCGATAACTCCGCGGTTTCCGAAAACCAGTAATAATAAATAACCGGTTGTAATGGGAGGTAAAACCAATGGTAAATGTATGATTCCTTCAAGCACCGACTTGCCGAAAAACTTTTTGCGGGCCAGAAACCAGCCCACGGCTATGGCCAGCGGCAAGGTTATTACAGCACAAATTAGCGCAACATATAACGATAATTGTATTGCCGACCACTCGCTTGCTGTATATTTAATCAATTCACTCAATTTTAAATCCGTGTTTTATCCAGATGTCTTTTGCTTCATTCGAGGTCAGAAAATTATAAAAAAGCCTGGTTTGTTCGTTGTTTTTGTTCTTTAAAATGGAAGCATAAAAACCAATTGGCGGGTGCAGGTCATCGGGAACAATAGAAACGATCCTAACTTTTTTTGATTTCAGCGCGTCGGTTTTGTATACAATTCCCATTTCCACTTCGCCCAATTCAACCACCATTAATGCCGAACGCACATCTTTTGCAGGTAAAATCCGATCGCTTAAAGCATCGGCATAACCACCGCTCTCGATTGCTTTCCAGGCATAGTCGCCTGCCGGTACATGTTTTGGGTCGCCAATTGACAGGCGTCCATTAAACTGTTCCGGGAAATGATCCGAAAATGTAATGGTATCCGTTTCGCTATCGAAAGGAACGATGATAGCCATCGACGTTCCAACAACTTTCTCTTTTGATTCAGGAACAACCAAATCGAGATTAATGAGGTAGTCTACCCATTTTTCGTTGGCAGATATATAAACTGAAGGTTGTGCTCCCTGCTCAATTTGCCGGGCCAATGTTCCCGACGAAGCAAAATTCAGTTTGATGTCGACGTCATTTTCCGTTTTGTAGATTTCAGCCAGTTCAGAGACAACATTTGTCAATCCGGCTCCACTGAAAACCAACAGTTCTGTCGATTGCTTTTTCTGCGATTTTTGGGCACATCCAAAAAACAGGAATACTATTAATATATATAGTAAAGCTTTTCTACTCATTATTCGACCGCTAAAGTTAGGCAAATTGTAGCATCAATAAGTAAAGATGCTTTCATTAAAAGCACCATTCGCTTCTAAAGCAGTCCTGAAAAATCCTAAACGGACTCTTCTTCAACTAGTGCTGCATTAGAATATTCTTTCAATGCATTGGTAAAATCGAGCATTCTCGACAACTCTTCGCGTGTTGGTTCAAGCGTTTCCAGCACTTCCAGCGAGCAGAAATTCATAAAACGATTGAGAAACCGCGCCTCCACAAGAAACTCTTCAGGAATTTCCATTTTCTTACCAACCTGCCTTAACATGGCTGTTATTCCCGAATGCTCGGGCAGTTCGCCGGTACTTACACACAAAGCGGTGAGGTAGTTTTCCACAGCCATGCTTAATACATTATATACTACCAGGCTTCCCAATTTCTCTTTTTTGTACGAACCAACCGCTGCTTTTGCGTAGCTATCGGCCTCATCCATGTACTTTGTCCAGTTTGCCATAATTTCAAATTTTTATTATTCAACCTCGTTGTATTATGTTGTAGATGTTTTTTTGTATCATTAGTTAAATGTTCGACGAAATAAGGTCTTTCACCTCATTGAAATGCAGGTCGCGCTTTAACTCGGACGAAAGCTTTTTTATTTTAGCAACAAGAATGGCCAGTTCATTTTTAGGCAGAAAAATATTTCGTTTTTCCAGCATCTCGCTTACAGCACCCATTCCCGAGTGTTTGCCGATAACCAACTCGGTCTGCCGGCCAATTTCGTTCGGATTAAATGGCTGATATGAAAGTGGGTTTTCTTTTAAGCTACGGCAGTGAATTCCGGATTCGTGTGAAAAAACCAGTTCTCCCGACACTGGTTTCGATAATGCCAACTTTCGCTCTGAAACCCGCTCCACCAGTTTCGAAAGCTGAACCATTTTCTTTCCTTCGAAATTTAAGTCGTAACCGCAGGAGTATTTCAGGGCAAATGCCACTTCTTCCAAACAGGCATTTCCTGCTCGCTCCCCTAAACCGTTTACCGTTAAACTCACACTTTGTGCGCCAGATTGTAGCGCCACAACGTGGTTGGCGGTTGCCATCCCCAAATCGTTGTGACCGTGAAATTCAAAATCTACATCAGCAAAATCACTGCTTAACCGGGTAAACAGGTTCTGTGTGGAAAGCGGATTCAGAATTCCAACTGTATCGGCAATGCGCACTCGTTTGGCACCGTATAATGTTGTCAGATAGATGTATTCTTTCAGAAAATCGTAATCGGCACGCGAAGCATCCTGCGCACCAACGGCCACAAATTCGAAATGGTTTGTGGCAAAATTCATAATTTCAGGTAGGTTTTTTCGTACCCAGTTGCGCGATTTCCCAAGCGTTTCAAGTTGTATATCGGAAACCGGGAAAGAAAGGTTGACCCTTTTTGCTCCTGTAGCCAGGGCAGCTTCCAAATCGTTGAAAGTTGCCCTGCACCAGCAGGTAGAAGCGAAGGAAAATCCCTGGTTGATCAAACAATGAATGTCACTCTGCTCTTTTTCGCCCATGGCCGGAGTTCCGATTTCCAGTTCCGGTACTCCAATTTCATCAAGCTTTTGAGCAATTTCGAGCTTCTCATTCATTGAAAATACCACACCCGGAGCTTGTTCTCCGTCGCGCAGCGTAGTGTCGATCAAATATGGGAACTTCTCATCCTTCATAATATATAATTGTTATTGGTTTTCAATCCGATAAAAGTACCCCCGGCACAAGCCGGGAATACTATACAAGTTGAAGTTTGATTAGTTCTGGTTATACCGATGAGAGTTTATTTTCAAACATTTATCAGCATTATCCATTGTATTTTCAAAGCTTCACCAAGGCTCACTCTGAAAAACAATTGGATAAGAGGGGAAAAACAATTGAGTACGCAGTTTAACTTATTCGCTTATGAGATAATCCTCAACGGCCTCCCCCTCCTCCAGTGCATCTAAAATTTCGTCGATTTTCTCTTCATTAATTCCTCCGTACCAATAGTTATTTGGGTGAATAACCATTACGGGCCCCTGAGAGCAAACGTTTAAACAAGCGGTGGAAGAGACCGCGACGTCCATGCCGCGGTCGTTACATTCTTCCATTATATATTGAATTAAATCGGATGAACCGTTTTTGTTACAATAGCCTTGTGCATCGCCGGCAACCCGGTACGAGTTGCACACTAAAATGTGAAATTCTGGTTTTTTCATAATTGATTTCTTTAGTCGAAAGTCGCCCCTCTCCCGATGAATCGGGATCTCCCCTGAAGGGGAGAAAAGAACACCTCCGATGCGTTATACTTTTTATTTATTATTATTTACATTTTCCGCTACAGCCGGGGATTTTATCCACCGAACAGGTGCAGGTTTGTACTGCTATTCCAATTATATCGAATTGCTCCTTTGGCTTTTCACCAATTTGCATGGTGTACAGCTTTTCGCAATCCTCCAATTTTTCTTTTACAGTTGAAAATCGATCGGATGAAAATTTATGATCGGCAACAGGTTGGCCTCCCGCGCTGCAATACGATGTAACTTCGCGTGTTTCCACGAGTTTCATTTCATCGCCTTCCACGTCGTACACATCAAAGCGGGTAGCTTTTCCAAAATGCTGATCTACCTTTTCTCCGTTACTTGTTGTTACTGCTATTCTCATTTTTAAAGACTTTTTAGAGTTTCAGATTATTCGACCAAAGATTAACCGCAACCGGTTCCTTTACCTGAACATTCTGATCCGCATTTAAAAACATCGGCTTTTTTCAGTGTCCGGAGTTCTTTGCCTTTGTAAACGGCATCCAATCCCTCATCGATCAAACCGGTCATTTCAACGATCTTAATTCCGGCACGGCCAATAATCGACGATGGAGATGGTCCGATTCCGCCAACCAACAAAGCTCTACAATCATCGATCACATCAGCCAGTACTGCCCAACGACTATTTCCGGCTCCGGGTTTTGGTGTTGCACGTTGTTCCACCAAACGATAGCCATTTGGCGTTTCTCTGAAAATATAGAGCTGCGATGCCTCTCCAAGGTGCTGGTTTACCAACAATCCCTCGTGACTGGCAACTGCTACATATGGTTTTGTTTTGTCAACATTCACCGACAGGTTCGACACTTCCGACAAAATTTGTTTTGCTTCGGCATCGTCTTGTCCCAGCAATCCAACAGCATCGGCACGGCAACGGGCACAGTGCGTCATCGGTGGTAAATATTCTTTAATACCGTTTTGTAATTCTTTCATTCGTTTTGGCGAAGGCTCTTCAAAATCCTCGAAAGGAGTTCCTTCAACCGGGTAGAGCGGAATGGTATTCATAATATCCACTTCCATCTCTTTCATTTTTTTGGCAATATCAACGATCACATTGTCATTGATTCCGGGCACTACAATAGAGTTTATTTTAACAGTAATGCCTGCACGTTTTAACGCCCGGATTGCTTCCATCTGGTTCCGCAGCAGAATTTCAGCTGCCTGCTCTCCAAAATATCCGCGCTTCTCGAAACGCACCCATTTATATAATTGAGATAGTGTTTTTGTCTCTGTTCCGTTCAGCGTAATGGTAACGTGGCTTACCTCCAATTCCTTCAATTCATCAACATATGGCAATACATTCAGCCCGTTTGATGAAAGACAAAGAATCATTTCCGGAAATTCTTTACGAATCAACCGAAGTGTTGTCATGGTTTGAATTGGATTGGCGAACGGATCGCCGGGGCCGGCAATTCCCACAACCGACAAATGCGGCATTTTTTCTTTTAACCTGATGGTGTAGGCAAGTGCCTGCTCAGGCGATAGTACTTCGCTGGTAACACCAGGGCGGCTTTCGTTTACGCAATCGTAATCGCGCTTGCAATAATTACAGTGAATATTACATTGCGGTGCCACCGGGAGATGCACGCGGGCATATTTGCCTTTTGCATCTTTATTGAAACAGGGATGTGTTTTAATGTCGATCATAACTTTCCTTTTTAGTTTCGAGCTTCTAGCCTCAAGCTGCAAGCATTGCCCGCTTCTTAATACTAATTACCCATTTTTGTTACTACATATATTTATAGCCTACCGGCGAAATGCTTTGTTTGTGTTCAATCAGTGCGTTCACTACTTTGTCGAATAGTTCCTGCGTACCTGAATAACCAAGGTGTTTTATACGTTGTCCGCCCACGCGGTCGTGAACCGGGAAACCCACCCGAACGATCGGAATATTCAGCTCGCGGGCGATGTAGTAGCCTTTGCTGTGCCCGATCAGAATGTCAGGTTTATTTTCGAGGCTCCAATCGCGGATACTCTCAAAATCGTATCCTTCGCGAACCACCACTTTATTTTTATTCTCAGGACAATATTTTTTTATTTCATTCTCCAACATGCCGCTTTCGCCGCCTGTGGCAACAAGCGCCAGTTCAATTCCTATTTCATCGAGGAAAGCGGCCATGGCAACTACAAAATCTTCTTCGCCATACACCACTGCCCGTTTGCCAAAGGTGTATTTATGTGCATCAACATAGGCATCTACAAGGCGACCGCGTTGTTTGGTATACTTCTCAGGAATTTCGTTGCCCGAAAGATTTTTAAGCTCCTCGAAAAAGGCATCGGTTTGCGTGATACCGATTGGCATTGGGATATTTACCAACGGTACATCCATTTCGTTTTTCAGGAACTGTGCTCCGGTGCGCGACAACTTGTTGCTTTTTACCCGGCCTGATAATTTTCCTCTGTTCAGGATTGTACCGAATTCGATGCTGGCTTTGGCACTGCCACTTTTTACTACATCCTCTTTTGCCGTTCCGCCTTCGGGAATACGGTGATAAGTATCCCAAACCGGGTTATCGAGGCTTTCAGAATAATCGGGCATCATAATGTGCTCCAACGAAAAGTCGGCCATAATTTCTTTCAGCAAGCGTAAATCTTCGGTTGAAACAAAACCGGGGAAGAGATTTACATGATCTTGTGACAGACCTTTTTGGGCGTAACGTTTTACCACGCTGGAAACCGCTTCATGAAATCCGTCGATGTGCGTTCCCTGGTAACTGGGTGTTGAAGCCATTACAAAATCGGTCTTTACATCAGGGTGCTTATCCAAAAAATGGTGAACGAAAAGGCTAACATCGTCGCCAATAGTTTCGCTTAAACAAGTTGAGGCAATACCGATAATTTCCGGTTTATATTGATTGATAATATTAAGGACAGCCAGTTTGAAGTTTTCATCGCCACCAAAAATGGTAGCATCTTCAGTAAAATTCGACGAGGCAATGTCGATGGGCTCTTTGTAATGCGAGATCAGGTAGCGGCGAATGTAAGTTGCGCAGCCTTGCGAGCCGTGAATAAGCGGAACACAGCCTTTAAAACCTTTGTAGGCTACGCTGGCTCCCAGCGGCGAACAAAGTTTACAGGCATTTTGTGTTGCCTTGTAATTTTCTTTTGCTTTTGGTACTGAATTGAGTTCAAACATCCGATTTGTTTTTATTCAATATTTTTTCCGATTCTTTAAAGGGTCCCCCCTTTCTAAAAACACAATCACGGCCTGTAACTAGCGGACAATGTGTCGTATCACTTTACGAACTTCCACACCGGGCTTGTAACCGAGGCGTATACTTCTTTCGCAAAATTCATCATGCCGACATAGCCGGCCAGTGCTTCTTTTCTTTCGTGGTTGTGATCGCAAAAACCAAGGCCAAGTTTATGGGCAATCGGGCGCTCTTTTACGCCGCCGATAAACAGGTTGGCACCGGTTAACTTCACAAATTCAGAAAGTTCGTTTGGATTGGAATCATCAACAATGATGGTTCCCTCATCACACAAGTCTTTTAGTAGTTTATAGTCTTCTGCATTTCCGGTTTGCGAGCCAACAACCACTGTTTTCATGCCCAGCAAACGCAATGCTTTTACCAGCGAGATGGCTTTAAACGCACCACCTACATAAATGGCTGCTTTTTTACCTTCCAGCTTTTGGCGGTAAGGTTGCAGCGCCGGTAATAATTTCGAGATTTCGTTAGTAACCAGTTCGCGGGCCTTGGCCATCATTTCATCGTCTTTGAAAAATTTGGCCACTTCGTATAAGGCTTCCGACATATCTTCGATTCCGAAATAGGAAACCTTCATAAAAGGGATGTCGTATTTTTCCTTCATTTCTTTCGCCAGGTGCATAATGGAACCCGAACACTGAACCACGTTCAGCGAAGCTTTGTGTGCACGGCGAATCTGTTCAACACGGCCATCGCCGGTCATGCACGAAATAATTTCAACACCCAGTTTCTTGTAATATTCAGCCAAAATCCACAACTCTCCGGCAAGGTTAAAGTCGCCTAGAATATTGATTGAATATTTTGATGGTGTGTAATCGTTGTTCGTTCCAACTAATTTTGAAAGTGCGCCACAAGCAATTTTGTAGCCGTCTTTTTTGGTACCGTTAAAACCTTCCGACATTACCGGAATGACGTCGATGCCTTTTTCTTTTGTAACCTGTCGGCAAACAGCTTCAACGTCGTCGCCAATAACTCCGATTATACAGGTTGAAAAAACAAAGGCAGCTTTCGGCTGATGTTTGTCGATTAATTCAATAAGGGCGTGATACAATTTCTTTTCGCCGCCAAAAACCACATCTCTTTCTTTTAAATCGGTGGTAAAACTCAGGCGGTGTAACTGTGGTCCCGACGAAAGCGAACCACGAATATCCCAGGTATAAGAAGCGCAACCAACCGGCCCGTGAATAACATGCAGTGCATCGGCAATTGGATAAAGCACCACACGTGATCCGCAAAACACACAGGCTCGTTGCGAAACTGACCCGGCCAGACTTTTTTTATCGCAGGAAATTTCTGCAGCATCGTTTCCTTTTGTCAGGATTTGGCTTTCGCGATCTTTTAGATAGTTGCTCATAATTCAAAAGTTAAAAGATGGACGAAGTTGCCTGCAAGCAGGGCTTATCCTAATTACAATTGTGATTAAATATCTCTGATTCTACTTGTGTAGTGCTTGTTATTTCGGGTGAAGTACAGCTGAGAGCGACTCAGCTGAACTCACCTCGAAATCATTTTGAATTATATTGCAACTACATTACTAGCTCGAATGATTCTTCAGGAGCTGTAGCATCGATTTTATCCATGATAGCACCCAGAATCTTCTCAAGGATTCGAAGACCTCCCTGGTAACCTACAGTTGGGAAATAACTGTGTCCAACGCGGTCAATAATAGGGAATCCCATGCGAACGAATGGTATGTTCTCATCGCGAGCGATGTACTTACCGTAGGTGTTACCAATCAATAAGTCAACAGGCTCTTCTTTAATCCACTGGTGTAATAAGAACATATCAGCATTCGGACCATTTTTGAATTTAGTTTCAGCCAATTTGTCGCCTAAAATCTCTTCCATACGTTGTGTGAAACGTTTTCCCGGTGTTCCAGAAACAATGTAAACAGGTTTCATATCCAGGTCTAACAAGAATTCAGTTAACGGAAGTAAAGTATCCGGATCACCAAACAGAGCAACACGTTTTCCGTAGAAATACTGGTGCATATCAGTCATCATATCCACTAATCGACCACGTTCTTCAGAAATAATTTCAGGAATAGAAACTTTCCCGGCAGTTGAAAGTGCCTGTATAAAGCGGTCGGTTGCACTGACACCAACTGGTAAATCGTTCATTGAAAATGGTACTTTACATTTGTTGTCTAAAGCAATGGCTGCACTTTTTGCACCCCATTCGCCCAAAGCAACAGTGCTCATACTATTTCCCATGCTAACCATTTCTTCTATAGTTGTTCCACCTTTTGGATACATTTGGTATTTACCGGTCATAGGTGTATCTACTACATCTGATGTATCGGGAAGAAGAACTGTTTTAATATCCATTAAACCAGCCAATCTTTTTAACTCACGCATATCCGATGGTTCAACCCAACCTGAAAGCAGGTTTATCTGGCGCAATTTTTCGTCCGTTTTAAACGCGAAGTATTTTACAAATGCTTCCAGCATGTTGGCATAACCGGTTACATGTGAACCTACATAACTTGGTGTTGATGCCTGAACTACGTGTTTTCCTTCCGGAATTCTACCATCGTCTTTTGCTTTTCCAACAATCTGTCCAAGGTCGTCACCAATGGTTTCCGACAAACAGGTTGAGTGAATGGCAATAATTTGAGGTTCGTAAATACCAAAGATATTATCGATGGCTTGCAGTAAGTTTGCCTGCCCCCCAAACACCGATGAACCTTCAGTAAAAGAACTGGTTGCTGCCATAATTGGCTCTTTGTAGTGACGAGTTAACGCACTTCGGTGATAAGAACAACACCCTTGCGAACCGTGGCTGTGTGGTAAACATCCGTGCACACCCAGAGCAGCATACATTGCACCTACCGGCTGACAAGTTTTAGCCGGGTTAACGGTTAATGCTTTTCTCTCTTTAACTTCTTTTGTTGTATGACGTAATAACATAATTTTTCCTCCTATTCTTTAAGCATCTACAGTTACACTTCCTACAATCTCCGGCTCGAGTTTCCAAGGGGCATCAACCAGTTTCCAAATCTTGGTTCCCAGCATACGCTCCATTTCATTGTAGAAATTAATAGCTCCCCCGAATGCAGCATAAGGACCGCCGTAGTCGTACGAGTGCAATTGTTTTAATGGCACTCCATATTTCTGAACAACGTATTTTTCTTTAATACCTGCGCAGAATACATCAGGCTTATAGAATTCGATCAGCTTTTCAGTTTCCCAGTGGTTTACATCGTCGATTACCAGCGAGTTCTTCTGCATATCCGGCATCATTCCTTTGTAGTCTTTAAACTCATAACCGCTCTCTTCCAACTTGGCTTTCTTCTCTACCAGGTCGTCGCGGAAAAGGTTTTCGTCTTTTTCAACCACAAGGTCTTCGATGTTACGTGTATCGGCATCAATTTTAATGCTAGGAATAACTTCACGACCTTCGTAATCATCACGGTGCGCAAATTCATATCCGGCAGAAACTGTTTTTACTCCAAGCTCCGTAAACAAATCCTGATAATGGTGAGCACGTGATCCACCAACGAACATCATTGCCAGTTTACCTTCCGTTTTAGGTTTAACCACATCGGCAACTGCTTTTACTTTCAGCATTTCGCGAGCGATAACTTCTTCAACTTTGGCTGATAATTCTTTATCTCCAAAGTAATCGGCCATTTTACGCAATGATTTTGCAGTTGATTCGGCTCCGATAAAGTTGACTTTAAACCATGGAATACCGTATTTCTCTTCCATCATTTCAGCAATGTAGTTGATGGAACGGTGACACATAACCATGTTCAGGTCGGCAGTGTGTGAATATTCCATACTTTCAATAGTAGAATTACCAGAGAAAGTAGACAACAATTCAACACCAACTTCTTCGAACAATGCTTCAATTTCGAACGCATCACCACCGATATTGTATTCTCCCAGTAAGTTCACCTGGAATTTACCTTTGCGAGGACGGTCGTTATTACCAACCACGTTTTTGAATACCCCGTTATTTGCAATGTGGTGTCCGGCTGACTGTGATACTCCACGGTAACCTTCGCAACTGAATCCAAAGATGTTAATTCCAAGCTCAGCTTTCATGTCGCGGGCAACAGAATGAACGTCATCACCAATCAAACCTACCGGACAAGTAGAGAAAATACCGATTGAACTTGGATTGAAAATTTCAAATGCTTCGCGAATTGCTTCTTTCAGTTTCTTTTCACCACCAAATACAATGTTTTCGTCTTGCATATCGGTAGAGAAAGAATAAGGAATAAAGTTATCTCCACCTTCGGGAACACGTGTTTGGTTACGACGAGTTAACCAGGCGTAAAAACTACACCCAATTGGTCCGTGTACCAGGTTGATGATATCGCGTGTTGGTCCTAAAACCACACCCTTGCATCCCGCGTAGGTACAACCACGCTGTGTAATAATTCCAGGTATCGTACGAATATTGGCTGCAATCTCCTGGTTTTGTTCAGGATCGTTGATTACCATTGCCTTAGACCGCTTTTTTGCTACTTTCCGGGGATATTTTGCCAGCATCTCCTCCTTCAGTTGAGAAGGATCCGGCAATCCGTTTGTATAATCTTTTTTATTTGGCATAATTTTGTCTTTCTAATTAAAGAATTGTCGTTCCTGTTTCGCCGGTACGTACCCGAAATGCATCATCCAAAGGAAGGACAAAGATTTTTCCGTCGCCGGGAGCAGGAGTCTGATTAACTTCAATAATCGTATCAATTGTTAATTGCACATTGTGGTCAGAAACCGCAATATTTAGTACTCGCTGAGGTCTCAGCCTGGGTTCTTTTCCAAGGTGGGCAAGTGCTTCTGGCATATCCTGTTTTGCACCTTCCATAACCTGTGCATCCCAAAAGCCTTTTCCGCGTCCGAAAACTTTTCCGGTGGCAGTCATCGAGGTGATGCCGGCTGCGGTTAGAGCCCTTTTAGTTGCATTCATTTTATCAATCCGGATAATCGCCAATATCATCTTCATAGTCGTCTGATTTTAGGATTATAACTCTTTCGATCCGCGGCTTATAGTATATGCCTCTTCTACTGCGGAAACAAATATTTTTCCATCTCCAAATGCACCTTTCGGCTCAGTACGGGCAGCTTCCATAATGGTGCTAATTGCGAAGTCTTTGTCTTCATCTTTAATCACCATAATCAACATTTCTTTTGGAAGTTCATCATAAGTAACATCGCCGATTTTAATACCGCGCTGTTTACCACGACCCACTACCGGGATCTTTGTAACTGCGATGTATCCTGCTTCAAACAGGGCTTTTAGTACTTTACTTGATTTCTCTGGGCGTATAATAGCTCTTATCATTAACATAACTACAAAATTTATAATGGGTTTATACTATGAATTAGTTGGCAATACCGAAGTCGATCAATAACTTCTCTAACTCTTCGATTTCCAATGGTTCAGGAATTACGAATAGTTCGTTTTCGTCAATAGCTTTTGCCAAGGCTCTGTATTCATCTGCCTGAGGATGTTCAGGTTTGAATTCAATAACTGTTTTACGGTTAATCTCTGCTTGCTGAACCATGTTGTCACGAGGAACAAAGTGAATCATTTGAGTTCCAATTGCGCTTGCCAATTGCTCGATCATTTCCTTCTCGTTATCAACCTTACGTGAGTTACAGATAAGACCTCCTAAGCGCACGGTACCTGTTTGAGCATACTTTTTAATACCTTTACATATATTGTTGGCAGCGTACATTGCCATCATCTCACCTGATACTACAATGTAAATCTCTTCAGCTTTACCATCACGGATAGGCATTGCGAAACCACCACATACAACGTCACCAAGTACATCGTAGAAAGTATAATCGGTTTCGAATTTTTCATCCCAGGCACCTAATTGCTCCAACATATTAATTGAAGTAATGATACCACGACCGGCACATCCTACACCTGGCTCAGGACCACCTGATTCAACACAACGAGTACCGCCATATCCTTCTTTGATGATGTCATCTAACTCAACATCTTCACCTTCTTCACGTAGTGTATCCAGAACGGTTTTTTGTGCCAAACCACCAAGTAACAAACGAGTAGAGTCTGCTTTAGGGTCGCAACCTACTACAATTACATTTTTACCCATCTCTACCAAACCAGCTACTGTGTTCTGTGTTGTGGTTGATTTACCAATTCCACCTTTACCATAAATTGCAATCTTTCTCATGATTCTTGTATTTTAAAGTTTAAATCGTTTGCTTTCCTTAGTGCTATAACGATGCCAAAAAACATGCTCGACAACATAGTCCTGCAACACAAACTACCACTAATCAACTGATTTTCTGTGGCTAAAAAAAAATACAAATTTTATTTTCAGAAAAATTCAAGAGAAGGAATCCTACATTTATGTAGGATGATACGGTATAACGCACAATAAGGTGGCAATTTTTATGAAGCCCATGTTTAAAGGACATTCGGGGTGTTAACATTGAGGTAACCTACATTTTGGTAGGAATGGAAGTCAATGTAAAAAAGTGAAAAGAAATAAGGTCGTCGCAAAATATGTCATTTTGCAGTTTTTTAATTTTCAATTTAAGGTTAAGCATAATTCTCATTTGTGAAATCATTTAGTTAGATTCCTGATATGGAACATTTTTAAATATTTTTGAAGAAAATTAATTGGAATATGGAATACCTGAAGGCAGCAATAGAGCTTAAAAAGTATATCAAAGAAATCAATCAGCAGATAATTGGAAAGGAATTAAGTCAAAAAAATCCAAACATCTTGTTTGTAAAATTTCCAGATGGTTCTGTTAATGAATTGAATATGACTGATTTTACTAATGATTTTGTGTCTGCAACATTGGCATCTTTTCCTGGTTCGGAATCATTTATAATTACAGATTTGGCAACAATGAATGCCCAAGGACAGCAACTCACATATTGGCTGTACAAAGGGTATAATAATAAGACTGAAAACGGATTGGTATATTTTCAGGTAATCGATAAGGATACACTGATGCCTAAAGGGGAATTGCAATTTAGCAACCTTGAAAAGAATATTTTTTATGAAATTAAAGCTCCTGATTTTGAAGAAAGCTCAAGCAATGCCATGGAAACGGACGAAGAAATTAAAGGCAAGAAAAGTATTGTTTTCCTTGTTGGTAATATGAATGAAGAGCGTTTGCTGCATGATATTCAACGTTTAATTGTTGATACTATTAATAATGTACAACGCCATTCCGGATTGAATTTCCACTTTATATTAAATATCTCAAAATTTAATGGAGCACCAAGTGAGGATTTTAAAAATCGTATCAAAGAGATTGAGCATTACACGAATGAGTTTGTCACTTCTGAATACCCAAATACTGAGTTCGTTTTCGATATCGAGGAATAAAAATTCACCCTCCGGTTGTTAGCTCTCGTAAACAATCTATACTTTTTCCACCCAAAAAACATATACGGATTATTACTGCCAAATCCATTTTTTATAAAGTTGATGATCTTTTTTTAAACCTCTACTGTTTCGTATACCCTACGATGGAAAATTATTAGAAGCCCATAATTAAAGGGCATTCGGGGTGTTAACATTGAGGGAACCTACATTTTGGTAGGAAAGTAATTAATTACAATCGGGTGGCTGCTTTATCTATTGGATTTGCACTATTCAGAACAGTTCAATTTGACTTAACAAACCGGACATCTTTTACATTGCTAATTATCAACAGATTATGTTTTATTTAGAATTTGTTAAAATAAATTTCACAAAACTAGTTGACTTTTGCAACTATTTTGTTTTAGCTTTGTACCACAGAAACAGAAAAAGTTATGAAAACGCAAGTACCGTTAACCTATTTGCTTGGGCAAACCATGAAACTGGTGCGCCACAAGCTAATGGCAAAATATAAGGAAAACAATATAGAACTAACACTGGAGCAGTTTGTAGTGTTACACTACATCAATCAAAATTCAGCATCTACACAACAAGATCTTGCAAATCATTTTTTACGCGACAAATCGATTGTTACGCGCCAGATTAATACACTTATTGATTTGGGTTATGTAATGCGTACGCAGGATGATGACGATAAACGAAAAAAACATTTACAGCTAACGAAGGCAGGGATTGAAATATTTGAGTTACTGAAAGTCAAATCAGTAGAAGTTTCAACAGAACTTTTAGATGGAATTTCGCAGGAAGAGCTCACAAATTTCGAGAATGTGATCGCAAAAATACAGTTAAACACAGGTTTTAAAGATTGCCTGATGTGCTCCTAAAACATTGTAATAGAAATTAAAAATTATAGATACGAAAACATGAAAACAATTGCACAATTTACAAGCGTGGCGTCGGTAGCCATTCTTTTACTTTTTTCTTCCTGTTCGAATAAACAACAGGGAAATAACCCAATGATGGGCGGACAGGTTGGCGAGTACCTGGTTCAGGAAATTACGCCGCAAAACATAACGCTTTACCAGGTTTTCCCGGCAACACTCGAAGGGGAACAAACCGTTGAAATTCGCCCCAGAGTAGCAGGTTACATCGAGAAAATTTTTGTTGACGAAGGCGACTACGTAAAAAAAGGACAAGTTCTTTTTCAGTTAAACGCCAACGATATTCGTGCGCAGGTTCGATCGGCCGAAGCACAGATAAAAGTTGCCGAATCGCAGGTGGCCACAGCAAAAATAGAATTGAAAAAAACCGAGCCGCTGGTAGAGAAAAATATTGTCAGCGACTTTCAGCTCGAATCAGTAAAAACAAATTTACAGTCGGCCGAAGCACAGTTGGCACAGGCGCAGGCTAATTTAGCCAATGCAAAAGCCAACCTCGAGTATACCATGATTACCAGCCCGACAAACGGATTTATCGGAACTTTCCCCTACCGCGTTGGTAGTTTGGTAAGCAGCTCGGTTACACAACCGCTAACAACTGTTTCGAATACATCAAGCATGCGTGCCTATTTCTCGGTAAACGAGAAAGCGTTTTTGCAAATGACCAAAGAACTGCCGGGAAACAACACCCGCGAAAAGCTGGCCAACCTGCCCGAAGTTGACCTGATCTTACCCGATAAATCAACATACGGTACAAAAGGAAAAATTGAAATTGCCAGTGGAATTGTTGATCCGCAAACCGGAGCAATTAATATGCGTGCTTCATTCCCCAATGCCGAAGGCGATCTTCGTTCGGGAGGAAGCGGAAATATCCGTTTGCCCGAATACCACAAAAATGTTTTGCTGGTTCCGCAGGATGCGAGTTACGAAATTCAAGGGAAACACTTTGTATATGTTGTTAACAGCGAAAACAAAATTGTAAATACGCCTATCGATGTAATTGTTGGCGACCTGAAACAGCTTTTTGTTGTTACATCAGGATTAAAAGCCGGCGACAAAATTGTTGTTCAGGGAATTACCAGCCTTCGCGACGGCATGGAAATTAAACCCAAATTAACCAAACAACAAGCGCTTGCTGAAAACAGTCAACCTTCAAACAATTAATTACTAAGAGCCAAAAAGTATGTTTAGAAAATTTATAGAAAGACCGGTTCTCTCTACCGTTATTTCAATCTTATTGGTAATTCTCGGAATACTGGGAATCACCACTTTGCCCATCGAGCAATACCCCGATATTGCTCCGCCAACCATTCGGGTAACAGCCAACTACACCGGTGCCGATGCACAAACGGTGTTAAACAGTGTGGTTATCCCGCTTGAGGAGCAGATCAATGGCGTTGAAGACATGATTTACATGAATTCAACAGCGAGTAACACAGGTGGCGCAACCATTGAAGTTTACTTTAAGCAAGGTACCGATCCGGATATGGCTGCAGTAAACGTGCAAAACCGGGTAGCCCGTGCCAATGCACTTCTACCTGCCGAAGTTACACGTGCCGGTGTTATTACTGCCAAGCGCCAGAATAACATGTTAATGGTATTTTCGCTTTATAGTAAAGACGGGAAATACGACGAGACCTTCCTGCAGAACTACGCAAAAATTAACTTGCTGCCACAGGTGCAGCGTATTAATGGTGTAGGTGAAGCACTGGTTTTTGGCCGGAAAGACTACTCGATGCGTATTTGGTTAAAACCTGATATTATGTCGGGTTACAACTTAATGCCATCGGATGTGGTAGCTGCGTTGAATTCGCAAAACCTTGAAGCCGCTCCCGGACGTTTTGGTAGCGAAAACGACCAAAGTTTTGAGTATGTAATCCGGTATCGTGGAAAACTTACACAACCCGAAGAGTTTGAGAATATTGTTATAAAATCAGACGAAAACGGTAATGTATTGCGACTTGGAGATATAGCCCGGGTAGAACTGGGATCGCTCGATTATACAATGATGAATCAAACCCAGGGACAGCCGGGAATCAGTATGGCGATATTCCAATCTGCCGGCTCGAATGCCCGCGACGTCATTCTTCAAGCTCAACAGACTTTGGAAGAAGCTTCAAAATCATTTCCACCGGGAGTCGATTACCTGGTGCTGATGAACACCAACGATTTCCTCGATGCATCAATCGAAAAAGTATTGCACACCCTGCTCGAGGCATTTATACTGGTATTTATTGTTGTATTTGTGTTTCTGCAAAATTTCAGGGCAACACTTATTCCGGCAATCGCCGTTCCGGTATCAATCATTGGTACTTTTTTCTTCCTGAATTTATTTGGGTTTACCATTAACCTACTTACCTTGTTCGCACTGGTACTGGCCATCGGGATTGTGGTGGATGATGCCATTGTGGTGGTGGAAGCGGTGCATGCCAAGCTCGACTCGGGAGCAAGAAGTGCAAAAAACGCTGCAATTTCGGCGATGAACGAAATTTCAACAGCAATTGTATCAATTACTCTCGTAATGGCGGCAGTGTTTATTCCTGTTACCTTTATTACCGGAACAACCGGAGTTTTCTACCGACAGTTTGGTATTACACTTACCGTAGCCATTATACTTTCGGCCATTAACGCACTTACCTTAAGTCCGGCACTTTGCGCGCTTTTTCTTAAACCACACAGCGAAGAAGAAAAAAGCAAAAAAGGAGTGATGAAACGTTTTTATACGGCTTTCAACACGGCTTTTGAAACCATGACCGGAAAATATAAAAAGGTAACCCATTTTTTTATCGACAGGAAATGGGTAGCCGGAGGATTGATCGTAATTTTTGTTGGATTGCTCGCTTACCTGATGAATACCACATCAACAGGTTTTGTGCCTGAAGAAGATACCGGTCGGATGTTTGTCGACATTGCCATGCCACCGGCAACATCGGCTGAAAAAACAGCTGAACTTGCGCAACAGATTGACGAAATTTTGGCAACAGTACCCGAAATTAATGGACGATCTGTAATTACCGGATTCTCATTTTTGGGTGGACAGGGAAGTCCGTATGCCATGATTATTGCCGGTTTGAAACCCTTTAACGAACGAAAAGGAGAAGGTCAGGATTTGAGTAGCATTGTACAAAAACTGTACATGCATACAGCTCAAATTAAAGGTGCGCGTATTATTATCTTTTCACCACCGATGGTTCCGGGCTTTAGTGTTACCGGAGGTTTCGAACTGAAGCTTGAAGACAAAACCGGAGGTGAAATTCATGATTTTGAAAAAATTGCAAACGGTTTCCTTGGAGCATTAAATCAGCGGCCCGAAATTCAGTATGCCCGTACTGCATTTAATACCGGGTTCCCGCAGTACCGTATCGATGTTGACGCTGCACGATGTATGCGTTCCGGGCTGCAGGTAAGTTCAGTTCTATCGGCCATGCAAGGTTATTTTGGCGGCTATTATGCATCCGACTTTAACCGCTTTGGTAAGCAGTACCGTGTAATGGTGCAGTCGGAAGCGCAGTATCGTGGTAATCCTGAAGATTTGAACAACATTAAAATACGCACAGGAACCGGCGAAATGGCCCCTATCTCAGAGTTCATAACACTTACCAGAGTTTATGGGCCGGAATCCATCAACCGCTTTAATATGTATACGGCAATCTCGGTAACCGGAAGTCCCAATCCGGGTTTTAGCTCGGGAGATGCCATTGACGCTGTTCGCGAAGTGGCGGCAGAACATCTGCCAACCGGTTACGATTATGAATTCTCGGGAATTACGCGCGAGGAGATTAATGCCGGTAATCAAACCATTATCATCTTTATTTTGAGTTTGATTTTTGTGTACTTCCTGCTGGCAGCGCAGTACGAAAGTTACATTATGCCACTTTCAATAATTGTTTCACTGCCAATTGGTATTGCCGGTTCGTTCATCTTCGCACGCTTAATGGGAGTTGAAAACAACATTTACCTGCAAATTTCGCTGGTAATGCTTATCGGGCTTCTGGCAAAAAACGCCATTCTTATTGTGGAGTTTGCCCGACAGCGACGGGAATCAGGCATGTCGATCATCGAATCGGCGGTTGAAGGTGCCACTGCCCGACTTCGCCCGATTTTGATGACTTCGTTTGCATTTATTGTTGGATTGATTCCGCTTGTGATCGGTACCGGGGTTGGTGCCAACGGTAACCGTTCTATTGGAACCGGTGCTGTGGGTGGTATGCTTATCGGTACTTTGATTGGAATTTTGGTTATCCCGGCCATGTTCGTGGTTTTCCAGATTTTGGAAGAAAAAGTGAAGAAACCGAAGGAATTGCAAGAGATTTCAGAAATGAATAGTTTGGGTTAATCCGCTAGAAAAGATTAGATATGAAGACAAATTCAATAAAAAATATACTACTGATTGCCCTTGTTTCGGTGTTGATCAGTGCGTGTAGTACAACAAATCAATACCAGCGAAGCCAGGAGCTGACCGACGGTTTGTACGGAGAAGCAAAGACTGCCGAAAGCAACCTGGTAAACGAAAGCTGGCAGAACCTGTTTTACGACCCGGTTCTTGACAGTTTAATAGCCGAAGGATTGAAGAACAACTTTGATTTGCAAGCCGCAGTTCAGCGTGTTGTTGCTGCCGAGTCGTACTTTTTTCAAAGCAAAGCTGCACTGGCGCCCTCGTTATCGGGACAAGCCGGTTACACTTACGTAAAAAACTCAGAATCAACCAGCCCGAATGGCCCCGATCATTACAACGCATCGCAGATAGCTTTGCAAAGTAGCTGGGAAATCGACTTTTGGGGAAAACTGAGCAACGCAAAAAAGTCGGCTTATGCCAATTACCTGGCAACCGATGCCGCACATAAAGCAGTACAAACACGTTTGGTTGCCAACATTGCGTCGGTGTACTACAGCTTGCTAGCGCTGGATTCCAAACTGGCGATTACAAAAGAAACGATAAAAAACAGTGCCGAACTGGTTGAGACCATAAAAGCACTAAAAGAAAGTGGCAGTGTAACGGGTGCTGCGGTTGTACAAAGTGAAGCTGCACGTTATGCCGCAGAAGTCACGATTCCGGATATTGAACAGCAAATAAGGGAAAACGAAAATACACTTTGTATTTTGTTGGGCCGGACTCCAGGAAAAGTAGAACGCGGTAAACTGGAAGATCAGCAAGCACATGAACTGCTGGAAGTTGGTGTGCCGGCCGAACTTTTGGATAAACGCCCTGATGTGATGCAAGCCGAATACAGTGTGATTAGTGCCTACCACATGACCAACAGTGCCAAAGCCTACTTTTACCCATCGGTTACACTTACGGCACATGCAGGTTTAGAGTCGCTGGCGTTTGAAGATCTGTTTGATCCGGCATCGTTTGCCGCCAATTTTGTGGGTGGTTTGGTTCAACCCATTTTTAATAAACGGGCCAACAAAACACGTTTGGAGGTTGCCAAAGCACAACAGGAAGAGGCACTGCTAAACTTTAAAAGTACATTACTGAATGCCGGTGCCGAAGTGAACGATGCGCTCAGCATGTACGACGCGTCGATGCAAAAGATCGAGCTGCGTAACAAACAACTGGATGCCCTGGAGAAATCGGTTGATTACACCAAAGAATTGCTGGTTTACGGCTCGGCAACTTACACCGAAGTTTTAAATGCACAACAAAGCTTGCTGAATGCACAACTGAGCGATGTTAACGACAAGGTGCAGCAGTTAAATGCGGTGGTATCGCTGTATCGCGCACTTGGTGGCGGATGGGAATAAAAAAGCAACAAATAAATTCAGCAAAGGGGTCATTCGGAAACGGATGGCCCTTTTTTATTTATGTCTTCCCTTCTTCCGAGAATGTATATTGTTGCAGTTTAAGGGCAGCATTTTTTTGCCCAAACGCATCTCTTTGCATGCAAAGGGCCCTGTTTTTTTGAAAAAATGTATGATTATAAGTGCAAAGGGATGCACTTTTTTGCAAAAATGACCTCCTTTAATTACAAAGGGCAGCATTTTTCGGGAAAAATGGCCACTTATAACTGCAAAGGGCAGTGTTTTCTTGAAAAAATGCCCGCTTGTAAGTGCAAATAGATGCATTCTTAAAAAAAAGTGGCCCTCTTTGCAGTTAACAATAATATCATAAGACCACTACTGGTTTCAAGGAAAAAGGTAAAAGTGAAAAGGCAAAAGTAAAAAGAGTTACAAATTTTTAGTATCCGGAATCAGCCCATTCCAACATTCTAATATTCCAATACGCTAACATTCTAACTCTCCTAAAGCTTGTTTTCCCAGAAGAAATTATTGGGTTCGCATTCTTTAAATCCGGCCTTGCGGTATAGGTTTTGGGCTTTAAAATTATCGTGGCGGACCTCGAGGTTTATGCGGCAGTATCCGTTTTCTTCGGCATATTTTTCAATGCCTTTTAGCAGAAACAGACCAACTCCCTGCTGCCGGAAATCGGGCGACACAATTAAATCGTGGATATTAATTAGCGGACTGGCTTTCCAGGTTGAAAAATTCAGGTTGCAATTGGCCAACCCTGCAAAATCATCTCCAATGCAAACAAAAAAACCCATGTATGCCGAGTGCCGTCTCAGGCCTTCAATAATTTTCGGGCCAAGACCTTCGGGCATCGATTCGCGAATTCCCATTTCATCTTCCATGTAATCATTTAAAAGATGAACTACCTGCTCGCAATGAACGGGATTTTGCAAATCAACCTGAATGAGTTTCTTTTCCATATCACAATGCTTTAATTATTAATTGCTTCAATGCGATAATAGTTAAGCATTAACGAATTTAAGCATTCTCGCATTAAACTTTGTACCTCCACGCATCAATTTCGTATTTTTTCAGGCGCGTGCCCAGCATCCGTTCGGTTATTCTTAACTCCTCGGCAGCTTTGGTAATATTTCCTTTGGTTGATGTTAGTGCATCGCGAATCAATTGTTTCTCCACCTGCTCAACGGTATACATCATGCCGCCTTTCGAGCTGGTATTCGACGAATGAGCTGTTTGCAACGACGGTGGTAAATTATAACTGTGAATCACGTTATCCGTACTTAAAATACACGCCCGCTCAATGCAGTTTTCCAGCTCGCGAATGTTACCCGGCCATTTGTAAACCATCAGCATATCGAGTGCAGAAGTGGTAATTCGTTTAATTTTTGTCTGGTTCTCTTTGTTGAATTTGCCAATAAAATGATCAACCAGCTGCGGAATATCATCGCGGCGCTCGCGCAACGACGGAATATAAATCGGGAAAACATTAATCCGGTAATACAAATCTTCGCGAAACTCTTCGTTTTCGATCATTTCTTCGAGTTTCCGGTTGGTTGCACAGATAATCCGTACGTCCGACTTGATGGTTTGTGTACCTCCTACCCGCTCAAATTCGCGCTGCTGGATCATCCTCAAAAGTTTTACCTGGGTCGACAAGGGGATATCGCCAATCTCATCCAGGAAAATAGTGCCACCGTTGGCCAGCTCAAAACGGCCTTTTCGTTGGGTGTCGGCACCGGTAAAAGCACCTTTTTCGTGTCCGAACAACTCGCTCTCAATCAGCGATTCGGGCAAGGCCGAGCAGTTTACTTTTATAAAGTTTTTTCCTTTCCGGGTACTGGCTTCGTGAATGGCATCGGCCACCAGTTCTTTACCCACACCACTTTCTCCGCGAATAAGAACGGTTGAACTGGTTTTTCCAACCATTTGAACCAGCGAAAATACATCGCGCATTTTCCCCGAATTCCCAATCATATTCACATGCTTTTGCCCTGAAATCTTACTTTCCAGCTCCAGGTTTTTTTGCTTCAGCGTCTCCAGTTCTTCCAGTCTTTCCTGGCGGTGTAAGGTTGCGCGTATCACCATCGAACCAATAATCGACAGTAGCCGTGTATCCTCATCAACACTGATATAGGGATTATAAACGCGGGCAAAACTTAATGTTCCGGTAACTCTTCCTTCATCAATAACCGGCACACACACAAAGGTTAGTTCTTTACCGTCTTTGTAAAGCTCCTGGTTTGTACGGTTCAAAAACAACGATGACTTAGATATCTTTTCAACCACCACAGGCCGCGCCATTTCAACAACTTTCCCAATAATTCCTTCGCCCAGTTTATATTTCGCCCGAGCCTGCTGGCTGGTATTTACACCATAGGCAGCTTCCATATAAATATGTTCGTCCTCGCGGTTTAAAATGGTTAAAAAACAGCGTTCGGCACCAAGGTACTCTGCCACCATTTTTACAATGGTATTCAAGTCATTTTTGAATTGTTTGCTCTGAATTAATCGCTGACTTATATCAAAAAGCAGCGTCATTTCACACAGACCATAACATTCTTCACCGCCCTTTCTGCATTTAATTTCCATAGAAAAGCTATTATTCACCTATTCGACATCAACAAATTTCACTAATAATATAGATAACTGTAAGCTTTTGTATTTCTTTTGAATCATTTTAACACTTTATTAATCTTTTATCATCTTTTAGAAAGCCATCTGCCATATATTTTATCAAACACTCATCAATACTCCATATGTATTATTGATTACTAAACGATTTAGATTTCATCCAAAAACCGTATTTTCGTTACTATATTCAAATACTCCAGAAAAGTGTCAAAGAATTTAGTAATCATTCCAACCTATAACGAAAAGGAAAACGTTGAAAAGATGATCCGCAAGGTATTTTCTTTGGGAAAGCCTTTTCATTTGCTGATTGTAGAAGATAATTCGCCTGATGGAACAGCTGACATTGTTAAAGGCCTTATGGATGAATTCCCGGGGCAACTCCATATTCTGGAAAGAAAAGGGAAATTGGGTTTGGGCACAGCTTATATTTCCGGTTTTAAGTGGGCACTGGAAAGAGGTTATGAGGCAATTTGCGAAATGGACTGCGATTTTTCGCACAACCCTGATGATCTGCTCAGGCTTTTTGATGCTATTGATAATGGTGCTGATGTGGCTGTTGGTTCGCGCTATATTACAGGAATAAATGTGGTAAACTGGCCCCTTGGCCGTGTACTGATGTCGTATTTTGCATCGATGTATGTGCGTATTGTTACCGGAATGAATGTGCGCGACACCACCGCAGGATTTGTATGCTGGAAACGGGAAGTGCTCGAAACCATCGACCTCGACGAAATAAAACTGATCGGTTACGGGTTCCAGATTGAAATGAAATTTACAGCCCACAAATTTGGGTTTAATATCAAGGAAGTGTCGATTGTGTTTACCGACCGCCAGGAAGGGACATCGAAAATGAGCGGTGGTATTTTTAACGAAGCACTTTGGGGCGTATTAAAAATGAAGTTACACAGCTTCTTTCGGAAATACGAAAGAGCAAAATGAAAATTATGAATGATGATTAACGATTTTAGAAGGTGACTTTCATTAAAAAGTACCCATCTAAAATCGACATTCGTTAATCGATATTATCAAATCAAAATATTATACAGGCTGCCAGGTGCAGTCTTTTTTATTGTGCACAATTCTCTCCCGAATGTGAACAATGAGCTACAAACAACGTTTGACAAAAGGTTGCTGAATTTCGTGGCGTGCAGACAGGAAGGGTCTCGGCGTATTTTAGTAACTTTGTGATAAATCAAAAATCGAGGGGAAATGAAAACGCTGATTAAAGACGCAACGATAGTAAACGAGGGATTAAAATTTAAAGGAAGTGTTTTAATTGATGGTGAAAAAATAGAAAAAGTCTTTCCTCACACAGTCCCCGCCGATTTTGATACCAGTCACGCCGAAGTTATTGATGCGACAGGGCTTTTGTTGATACCCGGAGTAATTGACGACCAGGTACACTTTCGGGAGCCGGGTTTAACCCACAAAGGAGAAATAGCAACTGAAAGTAAGGCCGCCGCTGCCGGTGGAGTTACTACCTATATGGAAATGCCCAACACCAATCCGCAAGCCGTTACGCAAGAAGAATTGCAAAAAAAATTCGATAGGGCTGCTGAAGTTTCGGCAGTTAACTATTCGTTTTACATGGGTGCCACCAACGACAATTTGCAGGAAGTACTGAAAACCGATCCGACAAAAGTATGCGGTATAAAAGTTTTTATGGGCTCCTCAACCGGAAATATGTTGGTTGACGACGATGCAACCTTATCGGAGATTTTTAAAAATGCTCCAACTTTGGTTGCCACCCACTGCGAAGACGAAGCGACCATAAAAGCCAATATCGAAATTGCACGCCATCGTTACGGCGAAAACGTACCCATTTCGCGCCACTGCCACATTCGCAGCGACGAAGCTTGTTATAAATCGTCGTCGAAAGCGGTTGAACTTGCATCGAAATTTGATACACGTTTGCATATTCTGCACCTTTCGTCGGCAAAGGAAATGAGTCTTTTTTCGCCGGGAAAAGTAAGCGACAAAAAAATTACAGCCGAAGTTTGTGTTCATCACCTGTGGTTCGATGAGCGCGACTATATCGATTACGGAACGCGCATAAAATGGAATCCTTCAGTAAAATGCGAAAAAGATAAAGTAGCACTTTGGGAAGCCTTGCTGGCCGATAAAATTGATGTAATTGCCACCGACCATGCCCCGCATACTTTGGAGGAAAAGAATAACTCGTACTTTAAAGCTCCGTCAGGCGGCCCACTGGTTCAGCACTCGCTGGTTGCCATGCTCGAACTAAGCAAAAAAGGATTTATCTCAATAGAAAAAGTAATTGAGAAAATGTGTCATGCTCCGGCCGATCTTTTCCGCGTAAACAAACGTGGCTACATTCGCGAAGGTTATTTTGCCGACCTTGTTTTGGTTGATCCGAATAAAAGCTGGATTGTTGCACCAGAGAATATTCTATACAAATGTGGTTGGGCGCCATTTGAGCGAACTGAGTTTTCGAATCAGGTAGTAAGCACGTTTGTAAATGGGCTAAAAGTGTACGACAATAACCGGATCATTCATCCAAATTACGGACAGGCAGTTACGTTTAATTACTAGCCTTAGAATCATTCTAAAATATTCTCCCGCGATAAACCTATTTCGTAATTATACGTTTATGATTGCACGACTTATTCGTTAAATAAGTCACACATTCATAAGGTGGTTTCTTCATTGGAAATCACCTTTTTCCGTTAATGAAATTGCGAATGGCGGATGACTTTACTTTTCGCTATTTTAAACCGGATATTCTGCGTAACCTGCGAGAAAGCTCTACTCCTCCAGCATTTTTTGCGGTAGTTCTTTGGTAGCTTTTGCTCCCAGCTTTTTAATGTTCTCTGCACGACGCACCAGGTTACCGGCACCGGTATGCAATTTATTTACCGCCAATTCATAGGTCTTCTGTGTGGTTGCCAGGTTTTTGCCAATGTTTTCCATGTCGATAATAAATCCCACAAATTTATCGTAAAGCGCCCCACCCTGTTTGGCAATTTCAATGGCGTTACGGGTTTGGTTTTCCTGCTGCCAAATGGATGAAATGGTACGCAAAGTGGCCAGCAAGGTCGACGGACTAACAATCACCACTTTCTGATCCCAGGCAAAAGAGAACAGTTCCTGATCCTCCTGAATAGCCACGCTAAACGACGCTTCGATTGGAATAAACAGTAACACAAAATCAGGCGAATTTAACTTGCTCGCCGTTTGATAATGTTTTTCGCTCAGGCCTTTAATATGCGCTCTCAAACTCAACAGGTGCTCTTTTACGAACTTCACTCTATCCTCATCGTTTTCGGCATTAACGGCACGTTCATAGGCAATCATCGACACTTTCGAGTCAACAATTATGTGTTTGTTATCCGGCAGGTTGATCACAATATCGGGCTGAATACGTTTGCCCTCCTCTGTCATATCGCTAAATTGTTTTTGGTAGCCTTGTTCTCCTTCATTCAATCCCGATCGTTCGAGAATACGCTCCAATACAACTTCGCCCCAGTTACCTTGCTTTTTCACATCGCCTTTTAGGGCTTTGGTCAGGTTGTTGGCTTCTTCGCTTATTTTGTTGTTCAGGTCATACAGTTTTTTCAGCTCCGCTTTTAAATCAGTTTGATCTTTTAAACCTTGCTTATAGGTGTCATCTACTTTCTTTTCAAAAAGATGGATCTTTTCTTTAAGTGGATTTAATACCTCACTAATATTTTTCTGGTTAGCAGCCGTAAATTTCTCGCTGTTTTTCTCCAATATTTTATTGGCTACGTTCTCAAACTCCAGCGTAAATTTCTTCTGAATTTTTTCCAGTTCCTCTTTCTGCTCACTTAATTTTTCTTCCTGGTTTTTAAACTGCACTTTGGCATTCTCTAGTCGTACATTCAATGCCTTGTTTTCTTCGCGGTAAGCCTGTAATTCTGTCTTCCACTCATCGGCTTCGGTTTTTAGTGCATTGTAACGCTCCTGCCAAACCAGCCCCTGTTTTTCAATTTCAGCCTTTTGTGTTAAAAACTCACTTTCCTTTTCAAAAAGCAATTTCCCGGCATCGGCCTGCCCGCTTTGCGCTTTCAATTTCAGGAGAAGAAATGCAACAATTCCACCAACTACCACTCCTGCAACCAGATAAATAATTTCCATTTTTATTTTATTTGAGTTTTAAAAATACAAAAATGAAAAGAAGCCCAAGGGCTGACGAGAAAAAATAGTTTATTGAATTTTTAGGGCAGTTAATTTTTCTATTTTTAGGAGATAATTACACGATTTTTATGGAGGTTAAAATTGAAGAAGGCTGGAAAAACCAGTTAAACGAAGAGTTTGAAAAGGATTATTTTAAGGAGTTAAGCGCATTTGTTCGCGAGGAATATAATACGCAGCGTATTTATCCTCCCGGCAAACTTATTTTTAATGCTTTTGACCAGTGTCCGTTCAATAAGTTAAAAGTGGTTATCATCGGGCAGGATCCTTACCACGGACCGGGGCAAGCGCATGGGCTTTGTTTTTCGGTGAACGACGGTATTCCGTTTCCTCCGAGTTTGCGGAATATTTTTAAGGAGTTGAACAGCGATGTGGGCAAACCCATTCCTGAAACCGGCGATTTAACCGATTGGGCGCGTCAAGGCGTTTTGTTGTTAAATGCCACCTTAACGGTTCGTGCACACCAGGCAGCTTCGCACCAAAAAAAGGGTTGGGAACAATTTACCGATGCTGTAATTGAAAAGATAAACCAGGAAAAAGAAAATGTGGTTTTTCTGCTGTGGGGAAATTATGCCATCAGCAAAAGTAAGTTTATCGATCAGGAGAAACATTTTGTGCTAACATCGGTGCATCCGTCGCCACTATCGGCAAGCCGCGGATTTTTTGGCAACAAACATTTTAGCCGCACCAACGAGTTTCTTGTTTCAAAAGGACTGGAACCTATCAACTGGTAAAACAGGGCACAAAAAAAACCGATCCGCCAAAATACGAATCGGTTTTTAAATATAATAGAGTGTGTCGCTTACCACTTATAAACAATGGAATTGATGTTCATTCCTGCACCCACCGAACAAAGAATGGTGTAATCTCCTTCATTCACTTCGTGGCCTTCCATTTTTCCTTTCAATACCAAATCAAGAAGAGTTGGCACAGTAGCGGTTGAAGAATTTCCCAATTCGCGGATACTCATTGGCATAATTCCTTCAGGCGCTTCTTTTTTACCGTACAACTTTAAGACACCGGATAAAATTGCTTCATCCATTTTTTCGTTTGCCTGATGGATAAAAATCTTTTTTATGTCTTCTAATTCCAGTCCTGCTTTTTCAATGCTGTCTTTTACCACACCGGGAACGGTTGTAATGGCATAAACATACAATTTGTGACCGGACATTTTTATAAATAACTCATCGCTTTCGTAATCAGGATTGTCCGATTCGCCCAAAGTAAGCAGATTGGCATATTTAACTGAATCAGAACGGCTCGAGTGAGACAGAATTCCAACAGGTTCTTCACTTTCAATAGCTTCAACAACTGTTGCTCCTGCTCCGTCGGCATAAATCATCGAATCACGGTCATGCGGATCGGAAATTCGTGACAGCACATCGGCACCAACAACAACGCCTCTTTTTCCAAAGCCACTTTTTATGTAGGCATCAGCGGTAATCATTCCCTGTGTCCATCCCGGGCAGCCCGAAACCACATCATGGCAAATGCATGTAGGATTTTTTATGTGCAGCTTCATCTTCACCTTATTGGCCAAACTTGGCAAAACATCGGTGCGCACATTTCCGTGCAGGATATCGCCAAAATTATGTCCAACGATAATAAAATCGAGGCTTTCCATTGAAATTCCGGCCGATTTGCAAGCGTCTTCTACCGCCATAGCCGCAAGATCTGAAGTCACCAAATCGTCGGCAATGTAGCGTCGCTCTTCAATATTGGTAATCTCCTGAAACTTGTGAATAATCTCCTCATTACTTTTATCCTCAATCTTTTTTTTCGATGGAGTATAAAACTCATTCTTCAAGAAATGTGTATTCTTAATTATCTGAGATGGAAGCGCACTTCCGGTACCAATAATTCTAGTATATATTTGCTTTGCCATAATTCGCTGTTAAGCTTTCGCTTCGTCTTTATATGTCTTTAATTCAAAATTCTCGCCATCGAACACACCATATGAAAACGCTTTTATCCAGTCGCCAAGTATAATAAACCGGCTATTTTCATTCATTTTCTCGTTTACCAGCTTATGCCGATGCCCCATAACAAAATAATCTATTGGATTTGTCTGTAAAAAATCCGCGGCAAATTTATACATTCCATCTTTATTTGCCATAAAATCTTCGTCATAATCCGCATTTGATAACCTACTGGATGCAGACCATTTATGTGCAATATGAAATGCAAAATTCGGGTGCAACCTCGAAAAAAGCCATCGCATGGTAGTATTGGTAAATATCTTTTTCAGAAAAATATATCCTTTATCCGATGCGTCGAGCCCATCGCCGTGCGCCAAGAAAAACCGTTTTCCGTGTATTTCGCGTATGATATAATCGTGATGAACTTTAATCCCCGTCTCTTGGGCAAGGTAGTCGTATACCCACATATCGTGGTTTCCCGTAAAAAAATGCACCGGAATTCCTTTGTCGGTAAGATCGGCAAGTCGCCCCAGAATTCGAGTAAACCCGCGCGGAACCACCTTTTTATATTCGTACCAGAAATCGAAGATATCACCCATCAGGTAGAGTTCTTCAACATCGTCGCGAATATTGTCGAGCCATGACGCGAATAGCAACTCGCGTTCCCGGTTGTTATTTAGTGCCGGTGCACCAAGGTGTACATCGGAGATGAAATATATTTTCCGTTTTTGTGTCAAATTACCGGTTTTATACTAGTCGAGAAGTTGAGCCAGTGCTTTATCCAAAGCCGGCCCTTTTAGATTTTTGGCAACAATTTCGCCTTCTTTGTTCAGCAAATAGTTAAACGGAACGCTTTGAACATTGTAAACAGCTGCAGCGAGTCTGCTTCCTTCCATGTCGCCAACATTAATCCAGTTTAGTTTATCCTGATCGATAGCATCCACCCATTCGGCACGGTTAACATCAACACTTACCTGGTAAATCTCGAAACCTTTACGTTTGTATTTATTGTAAGCTTCAACCATTACCGGGTTTTGAATCCGCGAAGCACGATCGACAGCTGCCCAAAACTGCAGCAAAACAACTTTGCCGCGTAACGACGAAAGCGCCACTTCGTTTCCGGTCGGATCGGGCAAAACAATGTCAGGACTGTTGTCGCCTTGTTCCTGTATAAACTTTTTCATATCGGCCGACTGCTTTTCACGAACAATCTGCAATGTATTGTTATAAAGCGCCTGCACCTGTTCCGATTTTGGGTAAATCGAATTTAAAGCCGAAGCAGCAGTTTTCATTACCTGTAAATCACGAACAATAAATGATGGATCATCGACACCAAACTTTTGATAAAGCGCCAAAACACTGGCCATTGAAAAAGGATTCTCGCGAACAAAATTTGTAGAGAAATCGATTTGCTCCTGAACAATTTTATCGTATTCTTCAGCCCAGCGTGGTCGTACACTATCGTACTCCGGATTTCCCTTATAAAGATTATCCAAGGATCTGATCGAATCAAGTTTATGACGGGTTTCTTTTAATTTCGAATCAAGTAATTTCACCTGTTCCGAACCCGGTGAACCTTCAATGTTATATTCGCGATCGAAATTAGCGGCATCGGCTTCAACAGTAACTGTTTCTGCCGAGTCAACCAAAAGTGTAATAAAACTCTGATCGTTAAGTTTCAGAAGGTAAAATGTAGGAATTCCGGTCATTGCCGAAATCTCGAACTCACCTTTTTTATTGATTTTTGTTTCTGCTATCTTTTTTAGCGTAGTAGTATGCAATTCTTCCAGAACAATAGTCTGATCTTCGGCGTGCGTAATTTTACCACGGATTGTAAACTCCTTTTCTTTCTTACACCCACCCAATACAAGCAGGGCAGCTACTAAAAAAAATAAAACTCTGTACGTCATGTTTTTTTAATCTGATTAATGATAATCTACCAAAAAGGTATTGTAAACGTGCAAATTGGTTTTAAACTTAAGTACTATACCAATGATACCCGTATTGTATAAAGGCCGTAAAATTAACAATTTTGCATACATCGAAAATAGCAATCCAAGAAAATAACAATTTTTATCGTTTCAATTGAAAATAAAGGCAATTACAAAAACATAATTACGACGACCGATTTTATAGTTTTTTTTTGAAAAATGGTTAAAAAAGGTCTTATCCGGCCTATAATTTTACCCCGATTCGGCACACCGGCTTTAATAGCTTTAAAATTTTCAATAGGTTTGTAGCGCAAAACATTTATACAAAACCAGTGAAGATCCATTATTCGCTCGACGATTTTAATGCCACCAACCCTGTAGTAACCATCGGCACTTTCGATGGGTTGCACAAAGGACATCAATCGGTTGTTGAAGAACTAAAACAACTGGCCAGAGAAATGAATGGCGAAACGGTGATCTTTACCTTTTACCCTCATCCGCGGGTTGTAACTTCGCCCAACGAAAAAAGCCTTCGCTTGTTGACCACCAAAGAGGAGAAGATTAAGTTGTTCGAAAAGTTTGGTGTCGATCACCTGATCATTTATCCTTTTAACAAAGAATTTGCGGAGCTATCGTACACCGACTTTGTAAAAGACATTCTGGTGAATAAAATAGGCACCCGTTGTTTGGTTGTGGGCTACGACCACCGCTTTGGTAAAAACCGCGAGGGTGGTTACGAATACCTGTTGGCATGTGCCGAAAAAAACAATTTTACGGTTAAAAAAACCGATGCACTTTCGGTTGAGGCCGAAAAAGTGAGCTCAACAAAAATAAGGGCTGCACTGCAATCGGGCGAAATAAAAAAGGCCAACCAATACCTGGGTTACGAGTTTACTTTACACGGAACTGTAGTAAAAGGCATGCAACTGGGCCGCAAACTGGGTTTCCCCACGGCAAACATTGAGGCTTCGGATAAATACAAAATTATTCCGGGCTACGGCGTTTATGCTGTTTTAGTTGAAATTGAGGACAAGCAGTATAAAGGAATGCTGAACATTGGCACGCGCCCAACCTTTAACAACAATGCCGACAACCGAAGTATTGAAGTGAACATCTTTGATTTTTCAGGCGATATGTACGGCAATGCTGTTACGCTGATTTTTATCGACAAAATCAGGGAAGAGCAGAAATTCGCCGGTATTGATGCGCTGGTGGAGCAACTGAAAAGCGATAAACAGGTAGCACATCAGCTTCTTACCGACTACTAGTCTTTCTTTAACAAACTACAGCTTATTGGCAAATGATCGGACATTCGGTAATCGAGTGTCTCAAAATTGTATGACTCAAACCGGTCGCCATGCAAAATATAATCAATACGAAACGAAGGCAATTTCCCGATGTAGGTACGGCCTATTCCCTGCCCCGAATTAACAAAAGCATCGGTTAATCCATCGGCTAAAGTGTGGTACGAAAAAGAAACCGGCGTATCGTTAAAATCGCCGCAAACAATTACGTTATGTGGCGACTCATCGATGTATTTACGAATTTCGCGCACCTGCTTAGCACGCAACTGAAAAGCCTCTTTAAATTTCGCTCCCATTTCTTTCACTTCCTCAATGTCTTTTTCCTCGTTTATTCCCGGCGATTCAATAATTGAATATTTAGTCGGGTCGATGTGGTAGGATTGTAAATGAATATTGAAAATACGAACCGTATCCGAGTCGATTAAAACATCGGTGTAAATGGTAATATTTCTGGAATTTTCAAATCGTATTTCGCCCATGTTTAAAATCGGATAGCGGGTCATGGTTACCGAACCATAACTTGTGCTCGAACGCGCAAACTGGTAGTGTTTTATCGATTCAAGATCTTGTACTGTTTGGGCGAGATTGAAAATGTTGTTCTTCCGCAATCGGGCTTCCTGCAAACAAATAATATCGGCGTTTTGATCGGCTAAAAATGAGATAATCTTTGTTGCATTTTCTCTCTGCGTTCCGCTGGTGTCGGCCACAAAATGTTTTACGTTGTACGACACAACCTTAATATTTGCATCTTCGCTGCTTTTACCTTTCAGCTGCATAAATCGTGTAAAATATCCCCAGCCAATTATCACCAATGTCACCGACAACAGGGAGTAGCGCGGTTTAAATAAAATCCAGAGCACAATAAACAGAAGATTGCCACCCAGCAAAAACGGATAAGCCATTCCGAATAACGACGGTAGCCAATACTTATCGGGCGGTATATACACCGAAAGGTAGGATACCGCGAGGGCCAGCGCAAAAAGACTGTTGACAAGAAACAATATGTTACGGAGTGCTTTTCTCAAAATGTTGATTTAGTTAACTGCAAAATAAAAAATCGTTTGCAATAATTAACGCTAAAAATTCATTTTCATGATGCAGCAATCATTTATTTTTGACATCGGAGCATGCGGTTTTTACCGTTCAAATCGCGACGTAATTCTATCGACTTAAATCCCAATTGTTTAACAAGCGCCACCATTTCGTCTCCCAGGTTTTCGTTGATCTCAAAAAACAGGTAGCCATTTTCATTCAATTGTTTTGAAGCAAACTGTGCAATAGAGCGATAGAAAATCAACGGATCAGTATCGCTTACAAATAGAGCCACCTCGGGTTCGTGCTCCAATACGTTAGCTTCCATCTGTTTTTTTTCGCGTTCCATTACATAGGGAGGATTGCTAACGATAACATCAAATTGCAGCCACGAACGTTCCTGCCACGTTAAAATATCGACGCGATCAAATGACACATCAAGCTTATTTTTTTTTGCATTTTCAGTAGCAATCGCCAATGCCTTTTCAGACACATCAACAGCCATGACATCTGTAGCGGGCAGTTCATTTTTTAAGGCCAGCGGAATACAGCCGCTTCCGGTTCCAATATCCAGGATTTTTGCAGAGTCCGGAATTTCCGTTTTACAGATCCAATCGACCAACTCCTCGGTTTCAGGCCGCGGAATTAAAACGCCTGGCTGAACCTTCAGTTCTAAGCCGTAAAATTCGGCAACACCCAGAATGTATTGAATGGGTTCGTGTGTTTTAAGTCGCTCCACAATCGCTTTTATCCGGTCTAATTCGAAGGTTTCCAACACCCGGTCTTTTTCAATAATCATTTGCGTGTATGACAATCCCAACACGCTATTCATTATCAGTTGTACAAATCCGGAAATTTCGGTTTCGGGATAAAACGCCGCCAATTCTGCCCTGACATATTGAATAGTTTTCTGCATTGTGTACTTTTGTTGTTGCAAATTTAGTCTTTCCTTGAAAATGACAACCGAAGAAAAATATATGGCTCGTTGTATCGAGCTGGCCCG
>NZ_JBFHGM010000022.1:0-35952 GCF_041583095.1 Draconibacterium sp. | reverse complement strand
TGCCTGTTACCAATCTAAAAAACAGTAACATACCCCAGCCTATTGAAAAAGCACTTCCTAAAGCTGAAATAAAAAAGATACCTGATAAAATGATTAAAGATTTGCGTCGGCCAAACTTTTCAGCTGGTTTCCCTATTATTATAGTACCAATTATAGTACCTACAATAGCTATTGCTATGGTAAAACCTAACCAAAAACTATTTAAATTATATAGCTCTTCAAGTTGTGTTGTCGTCCCCGACATCATGGCAATATCGTAGCCAAAGAGAAATCCGCCTAAAGCAATGATCAAGGCGACGGTTAAAACGTTCTGTTGTTTCATTTCGATTCAGAATTATTGGTTTAAAACTCTGAACCAAAAGTAGCGGGACGCCAATTTGAAGGCATTAATGAATGTTACAAATACAAGCAATGATGTTTCAACTCTTTAGCAACTAAGACTCGAAGCAACAACCCTGAAACATTTTTACAAGTAAATGTAACAATTGTGTAAGAGGCATCTTATTCCATTGTTCCAATTATAAAGAGCCAACAATTATTATCCTCTAATTTTGAAATAAGCTCTATATTTATGCAAAATGAACGAAATTCATTTTGAAATTTTAAACGTATTTTTGAAGTAGTATTTTTTTACATCCAAATTATATGGGAGTTTTCATACTTAAATTTATTTTTCTTTTCACTTCAATCATATACGTTTGTAATGGATATAGCCAGGAGACTTCGAAAGATATATTGACAACCCTGGATGAAGTTATCGCTCAAAGAGAATACTTTGTAACAAAAAAGCTCGACCGTCTTATCGAGTTAAAAGAATCTACACCAAGTCCGGAAAATGAGCATTATTTGACCAACTATTATGCCTATTGCTTAAGGCTTTATAATGAGTATCAAACGTTTAAATTTGATTCAGCATACTATTATGCAAAAGAGCTAAATGAAACTGCTCAACAAATTAATAACTCTGAATTGATTGCAAGTGCAAAGATTGAATTTGCCAATATTCTTATCTCTGCCGGAATTTTCAATGAATCGTTAAAGACATTGAATTCTATTAACTTATTCCCCCTTTCGGATAAAGTAAAAGCAAATTATTATCAGGTACTGAGCCGGGGATATTTTGATATGGAAAGCTTTTCGCAAAGCCCCGAATTTGCACAGGATTACCGGGAAAAAGGGATGGCCGGTTATGATTCGGCTTTAGTGTATTTGCCGCAATCTTCGTGGCAATACCATTCATTAATAGCTCAGAAAAATCTAAAACTGGGAAATAACGATACAGCCATTGTTGAGCTCGAAAATATAATAAGTACTTATAGTCTTACAAATGACGAATTAGCATTACCGTTAATATCTCTTGCTTTTACCTATGGAATTGTTGGAGACAAAGAAAAGGAGCTTATATATATGGCAAAAGCAGCAATGGCTGATCTAAGGGGAGCCAAAAAGGAAGCTGTTGCATTGCTTTTTCTTGCCAATAATCTCTATGAACAGGGAGATATAATCCGTGCCAGCAAATATGTAAATATAGCCTTAGAAGATAGTCGCTTTTACGGAAGTAATTTCAGGCTTTGGCAGGTTTCCAATTTTCTGCCTTTTATTAAAGCAGAGCATATTGGAACCATTGAAAAACAAAAGAAACAACTATGGAATTACGCCTTGGTTGTAACTTTACTGATTATCGTTGTGGGAATTTCTTTTGTTGTTATTGCAAGACAGACTGTAAAACTTAGAAAATCGAAAATAATCGTAGAAAAAACCAATAAAAAGCTGGCAGTAAGTAACGAGGAGTTACTGCTTGCCAACAGGATAAAAGAGGAATACATTGGTTATTATTTCGAAATTAGTTCTCAGATTATTGATAAGCTTGAAAAGTTAAAATTATTGGTTGGCAGACGGTTGAAGAAAAGACAGTTTGATGAACTTTCACTTGAAGTTGACAACCTAAATATACATAAAGAAAAAGCAAAATTGTACCACAACTTTGATAAAGCATTTCTCGAAATTTTTCCAGAGTTTCCGAATAAAATAAATGCCTTATTAAAACCTGAAGAGCAAATTCGCATGAAAGAAGGACAACTTTTAAATACCGAGTTGCGCATTATTGCTTTATTCAGGTTGGGCATTCAAGATGCTGAAAAGCTTTCCCGAATTCTCGACTGCTCGGTAAATACCATTTATGCTTACAAATCGAAAATGAAAAACAAGTCTCAAAATCCTACCCAGTTTGAGCAGGATATCATGTTGGTTACTCGTGGGGCGAATATCGAAAATACGAGTTTATTACCTAAATAGAAAGTTCTGAAGAGGATGTTTTCGGGGCTGATTTCCTTTTTTTTGAATCATATTTCATCTATATTTTTTCAGGATCAATGCATTGTAACTAATTGACAAATAGACATGTATGAGAAGGACCCTCAAAATAAATCTATATAAACCTTTTACTTTTTCCTTTTAGCACTGCCTTAAAATACTTTTGAATTAGAAATCAAAAATTTTCAGATTCCCAGTTAAGCTTAATTATCAAAACCGGGAAATGAAAATTAACACTGTAAAACTAATTCAAAGTAAACTATGACGAAATTTGTAAACAGCGTACTGGCTATTGGTATTATTCTAATTACGGTACATTCCAGTTCTGAAGTTTATGCAAACGGGAACTTACAATCCGGTTCAACAAAAACTTCAGTACAGCAAAACGAAAAAACAGTAAAAGGTACGGTTACTGATTCCAGGGGAGAGCCTTTACCAGGCGTAACAGTTGTTTTAAAAGGTACAACCAAAGGAACAACAACCGACTTCGATGGAAATTACTCCTTGTCGAATATTCCCGCAGATGGTATTCTGGTATTTTCTTTTGTTGGTATGCAGGATGTTGAAGAAAGTATACAAAACAAAAGTGAACTTAATGTAACCATGCTTGAGAAAACGATTGGCCTGGAGGAAGTGGTTGCGATAGGCTACGGTTCACAAAAGAAGAAAGATCTTACCGGTTCTGTCGTTTCAGTAAGCACCGATGATTTAAAATCGCTCCCACTGGCGAGCGTTGGTGAAGCCATGCAGGGGAAAGCTGCCGGTGTGCAGATTATTTCGAGTGGTACTCCCGGTAACGACCCAACCTTTCGTATTCGTGGTATTGGCACCATTAATAACAACGATCCTTTACTCGTAATCGACGGTGTACCAACTCAATCCGGTTTAAATCAATTAAACATGGATGATGTGGAATCGATACAGGTTTTAAAAGACGCATCGGCAACGGCAATTTATGGTTCGCGAGGTGCTAACGGTGTAGTTATTATAACCACAAAAAGCGGTAAATCAGGAAAAGGGGTTATTTCTTTCAATGCCTACTATGGTATGCAAGAGGCAACCAATATGGTTGACATGCTAAATGCTTCCGAATTTGCTTCGTTGCATAATGAAATGATGGCTAATGCCGGTCAGAATCAAAATCCGGCATATTCAAATCCGGCATCGCTGGGCGAGGGAACAGATTGGCTTGGGGCCATGTTTTCTACGGCTCCCATTCAAAATTATTCTATCTCGTATTCTGGCGGTAACGAAAAATCAAATTATTACGTTTCCGGCAACTATTTCGACCAGGAAGGAATTGTAAACAATACAGGATTTGAACGTTACACTTTAAAATTCAATTCAGACAATCAGATTCTTGATAAAGTGAAATTTGGTAATAACATTACTCTAAATCACGACAAAAAATACAGCGGCGACTATAGCATAATAGATGCTATGAGAGCACTTCCAACTCAGGAAATTTATAACCAGGATGGTACGTATGCCGGACCGGTTGGAATCCCAATGTGGTATGGCGATGTTGTAAATCCGATTGGACGTTCAGAAATAATTGAGAATACAACCCTGGGATACAACCTTATGGGATCAGTTTATGGCGAAGTAGAAATATTGAAAGGGCTTGTTTTTAAATCGCTGGCAGGTATAAAGGCTAACTTTTGGGAATCACGTTCGTGGTCACCAAAATATGACTGGCAGCCTACTCCACAGGAACAATCTTATCTTGGCGAAGGCTGGAATCGCTCCATAACCTGGAACTGGGACAACACGCTTACCTATAAAACAACAATAGACGAGAAGCATAAGCTAACACTGCTGGCTGGTACAAGTGCCCAGGAAAATAAGTTCAAATATATGACCGGTTCCATTCAGGAATTTGCCAGCGACTTAACCCAGCAACTTGACAATGGTTTAACTCAAAAAAATATAGGAGGAAATACAAATGAGTGGTCTTTAATGTCTTATATGGGGCGTGTAAATTATTCGTTTGCCGACAAATACTTGCTTACCGGAACAGTTCGTTACGATGGTTCATCAAGGTTCGGGCAAAACAACAAATGGGGATTATTCCCATCGGGTTCTGCAGCCTGGAGGATCTCGGAGGAGGATTTCTTTGAAAACATTGAATTTGTTGACGATTTAAAACTCAGGGCAGGATATGGTGTTACCGGTAATCAGGAAATTGGAAACTACTCGTTTGCTTCGGCGCTAAATACCATTAAGTATAACCTAAACGATAATCTTGTAAATGCAGTTGTGCCTATTGTGATGCCCAATCCCAATGTTCAATGGGAATCGCAAAAGCAGGCAAACATTGGTTTCGATGCTACTATTTTAGACCAACGCCTGAATATCACATTCGATGCCTATATCAAAAATACGGAGGACATGCTTGTTCCTGCTTCAATACCCATTACTACGGGTTATTCCGATATTTATGTTCCATCGATTAATGCCGGAGAAATTGAGAATAAAGGAATCGAGCTTAGTATTACCTCGCATAATTTAAAGGGTGATTTTACATGGGATACTGATTTTAATATTTCGGTAAACAGAAACGAGGTTAAAAGCCTGAACGACACCATTCCGATGGCACGAGGCAGCGTAGGTTTTAACCAAAGTATTGCCCGCTTGGAAGTTGGACAGCCCATGGATGTATTCTATGGTTTTGTAACTGATGGGATTTTTCAAAATCAACAGGAAGTTGACGAACATGCCTTGCAGGTACCCGGAGATGACCCGTATTCAAGAACATCGGCTGGAGATATCCGGTATTTGGACTTAAACAGCGACGGCATAATCGATGATAACGACCGTACGTACATTGGTAACCCGAATCCTGATTTCATTTTTGCTTTAAACAATACTTTCACCTATAAAGGGTTCGACCTTACAGTCTTTCTTCAGGGGGTTTACGGAAATGATATTTACAACGCCAATAAAATCTGGAGTGAAGGTATGGCCGTAGCCCAGAATCAAACTATAGGAGCACTTGACCGTTGGACAGCAGAAGGTACAAGCACTACAGTACCACGAGCCGTATTTAACGACCCCAATAAAAACATTCGCCCATCTGACCGCTTTGTAGAAGATGGTTCGTACCTGAGGGTGAAAAACATAACATTTGGTTACACCTTACCGGCCAGCATCATTCAAAAGGCAAAAATGAGTTCTGCTCGCATCTATGTCTCAGGAACGAATCTTTTCACATTTACCGATTACTCGGGATTCGATCCTGAGGTTGGTGTTAACGGAATTGATTTAAATACTTATCCGGTGACAAAAACCTACAGTCTGGGTGTAAATATTAGCTTCTAACCAATTAAATCAGAATAAAATGAATACAATAAAAAATATACTGGCAATAGCGGTTTTGGCTGTAATTGCTATTTCGTGTAGCGATGAATTTCTTGATAAAGCGCCACTCGATTCGATAAATACTGATAATTATTATCAAACTGAAGAGGATGCCATAAATGCTGTAAACGGGGCATACCAACCATTACAATGGCCCAAACTGTATAACATGCGCATGTGGACAACGGATATTATGGCTGGAAACAGTATTGTTGGTGCCGGAGGTGGTGATGATGGCCGCGAAACACAAGACATGGCCAACTTTGTTACAACAACCGATAACCCGGGCGTTTTAGATTTATTCCGTGGTCCGTGGCCGGGTATTTTACGCAGCAATATCGTTCTGGAGAAAATTCCGTCAATGGATATTGATGAGTCCTTAAAGAATCGAATTTTAGGTGAAGCACATTTCCTAAGGGCACATTACTACTTTATTCTGGTGCGTTTTTTTGGCGATGTTCCGCTAATAACAGAACCACAAGTACCTGGCGATGATTTACGTCCGGCACGAACCGACAAAAGCCTGGTTTACGATCTGATTATCGATGATTTAACCACCGCAAAAGATTTATTGCCAACAAAATCAAGTTATTCTTCCAACGATTTAGGAAGGGCAACCAAAGGTGCTGCCACAGGGCTGTTGGCTAAGGTTTACCTCACGTTAGGCGAATGGGAGAATGTGGTTTCGTTAAGCAACGAGGTTACTGCATTAGGCTATCGTTTAAATGAAAACTATGCGGATAATTTCGATGTTTACAATAAGAATTCAATAGAATCATTATTTGAAGTGCAATATACCGGAGATGCGGGCGAAGACTTCTGGTCAAACGAAAACCAAGCATCATGGCTGAGTACTTTTCAGGGGCCACGAAACTCAGGAATGGTAGCCGGTGGTTGGGGCTGGAACCAGCCAACGCAGGAATTTATCAATGCTTACGAGGAAAACGATTTAAGAAAGGACGCAACAGTATTCTACGAAGACTGTCCAAATTTTGATGGTCAGAAATACAATCCTACTTACTCCATAACTGGTTTTAATCTTCGGAAATTTCTGGTTACCAAGGCAATTTCAGCCACTTACGATAATAGCCCAATGAACTTTCCGGTACTACGTTATGCTGATGTCTTGTTAATGAAATCTGAAGCACTGAACGAGTTGAACAGGACTTCTGAAGCAGAAGCTCCGTTAAATGAGGTGCGCGAGAGAGCAGGATTAGAAGCAGTAGGCGGAAAATCGCAATCAGAAATGAAAGAGATCATCCTGAATGAACGCCGTTTGGAATTGGCTTTTGAAGGTCAGCGCTGGTTCGACTTAATTAGAGTTGATAACGGGCAATGGGGACTGGATTTCCTACACTCAATTGGCAAAGTAAACGCTACCGAAAAGCATTTTCTGTTTCCAATCCCGCTAAAAGAGATTGAGTCGAATCCTAATCTTACCCAAAATCCGGGATACTAAGTTAACGGGCAGTTTCTTAATAAATCAAACGTAAATAGTAAACAATGAAAAACTTTAGATATAAAAATAATAACTGCAGTAAGCGAAATTACATGCAAAACGGGATGTGGATTTCTGTACTCGTAGTAATAGCTATAACGCTTTTAAATTCTTGCCAAAAAGAAGAAGATGTTGTTGTTGCATTGGGAGCCCCCATAGCAATATCAGTATCAAATTCTGAACTGACACTGTCTCAAAAACAAGCTTCTGAATCTGTTTTTTCTTTTAGCTGGACACGCGGAACAAACCACGGAACTTCCAGCTCAATTTCATATTCACTTGAAATGGATATGGAAGGAAATGAGTTTGCAACAGCACAGATTTACGACCTTGGAAAAGGTGTTTATGAAAAGAAATTTAATGCCGAAGAATTAAACGATTTACTGTTGAATTATTGGGGGGTGGAACCCGGCTCAACAGCTTCGTTCGAGGCAAAAGTTACGGCAAATGTGGTTAAAGAGGGGGTTGAAGACGGTGTGTCAGAAACATTAATTTTTTCTTTAACGCCTTATAAACCGGTTTCCGAAGAATTGTACATGGTTGGCAGCGCCACTCCAAATGGTTGGGATATTGGCAACGCTACTCCTTTGATACCTAATTCTTCTCAGCCCTGGGTTTTCACTTATGAAGGGCAAATGAAAACCGGAACATTCAAATTTGCAGTGAATACCGATGGATGCTGGTGCCAGGATTTTTACACAAAAGATGCAAATGACGATTCAAAAATGGTGTACAACGAAGGAGGTAGTGGCGACGATCTGCAATGGGAAATCATTGAAGGAGGAAACTATAAACTCACGGTTAATTTATTGGACCTAAGCATTGAAATGAAAAAACTTGCGGGTCCTGAATTTGGTGAACTGTATATTGTTGGTGATGCTTCTCCATCGGGATGGAACATCGGAAATCCGGAGGCTTTTACTCAAAGCGCAGCCGATCCGTTTGTATTTACTTATGAAGCGATGCTAACTCCCGGAGAATTTAAAATATCAACTTTTGCAGGCGATTGGTGTGATGGGCAATGGATTAATCCAAGTCAACCCGATCAGGATGTTACAGCTACCGATTATATTGTAACCAACAGATGCGATGGCCCGGACAACAAATGGCGTGTTACCGAAGAAACCCAGGGACGATACCTGATTACAGTTAACCTGTATAATAATTCGATAAAAATAGAACGAGTAATGCTTTACATCATTGGAGATGGTGGCCCTAACGGATGGAATATTGGAACTCCGGAACCGATGACAATAGTAAACGGCATTTATGTTTTTGAGGGTGAACTTGGTGCAGATAACCCAACCGGCGAATTTAAAATTTCAAAGTTCAAAGGAGATTGGTGCAATGGCGATTGGATTAATGCAGCCAATCCAAACCAGTCAATTTCAAATACCGATTTCATTACAACTCACGGGTGCGATGGACCGGACAATAAATGGAAATTACAGGATGGTGACGCTGGAACTTATCGGATTTCCATCGATCTGGAAGCAGATGTTCTTACAATTGAGAAACAATAAATTTTAATATGCGCAGGGGGTGTATTGCTCCCTGCTGATTTTAATCAAAAATGAGAGAAAACAAAGTGCAAATAGTAGTATTATTAATGCTTCTGTTCCTACAAATGGGATGTGGCAGCAACGAAGAAATAGTTCCGCCAGTAGCGGAGCCGGAGTTTCCTACAAATCCGTCATTACCGGGTTTCAATAATTACTTTGTTGAAACAGATAAGTCAATTTATAATCCGGGCGATGAAGTTCAATTCAATCTTGATATTACATCGGTTCCTGAAAACACAAAAGTACGATACAAATATCTTGGGGAAGTTGTACTGGAGCATGCTTTAACAAACAGTTCATGGGTTTGGAATGTACCATCAGAGGATTTTAAGGCTTACATGGTTGAAGTTTATACAACTGCAAACAATGCCGAAAATATTCTTGCTGCAATTGCAGTTGATGTTTCTTCCAATTGGACAAAGTTCCCGAGATATGGATTTTTATCAGACTATTCAAATATTGATGACGAGACAATAAGCTCGGTGTTGAAAAATCTGAACAGGCACCATATTAATGGTATTCAATTTTACGACTGGCACCATAAACATCATCAACCGATGGCTGTGGATGGTGACTCTCCAAAAGCGGTGTGGAAAGATATTGCCAACCGTGATATTTACTTTTCAACAGTTGAAAAATACATTGAAAACGCCCACAACTACAATATGAAAGCCATGTTTTACAATTTGGTGTATGGAGCATGGGATCACGCAGAGCAGGATGGTGTAAAGGCAGAATGGTATATTTTTAAAGATGCCGGTCGGATAAACAAAGAGGTAATGACACTTCCTCAGCCCCCGTTTTTAAGTAACATTTTTCTTCTCGACCCATCAAATACAGAATGGCAGGCTTACATCAATAACGAAAACAAAAAGGTATATCAATACCTCGATTTTGATGGCTTTCACATGGATCAGTTGGGTGATTGGGGACAACATTATACCTACCACGGCAATTCGTTAAGTCTGTATAAAACATTTAAACCATTTATTGAGTCGGTTAGGACGTGCGAGCCGGATAAGTTTATCGCCATGAATGCCGTGAATCAATACGGACAAGAGAATATTGCTTCCGCATCGACGGATTTTCTTTATACGGAGGTTTGGGGACCAAACGATACCTACAACGATTTGGCAATGATTATCCAGAATAATAATTCATACAGCGATAATACCAAGAATACAATACTAGCCGCCTACATGAATTACGATTTAGCGGAAAATCAGGGTTATTTCAATACCCCGGGAGTTTTACTAACAAACGCAGTAATTTTTGCCTTTGGAGGTGCACACCTGGAATTGGGCGAACACATGCTGGGCAAGGAGTATTTCCCAAATAACAACCTTAAAATGAAGTCGGAATTAAAAACCGCAATGGTACATTATTACGACTTTTTGGTTGCTTATCAGAATATTTTACGCGACGGAGGTGAATTTAATGCCGTAGAGATTCAGTCGGCAGAAAACAAATATCCTATCTCCCAATGGCCTGCCCAAACCGGAAACATTGTATCTGTAGGCAAAAAAGTGGGAAACAGGCAGGTTGTTCATCTTATAAATTTTAAGGATGCCAACACGAATGAATGGCGCGATAACAATGGAACTCAATCCAGACCTGCATTAATGGAGAATATTCCTATTTCAATAAATATTTCAGAGAAGGTAAGCAGTATTTGGTTTGCTTCACCCGATGCAAACGGAGGAACATCGGTATCGTTGAATTTTACCCAGCAGAATGGTGAAGTATTACTTACAGTACCTCAACTAAAATATTGGAGCACAATTGTTCTGGAGCTTGAATAGTTTGTGACCAATAAATAGGCTTTAAAATCAGAAAAATATGACACGACTTATTGCAATACTATTCATTCTGTTTCTTTTTGCGGGCTGCCAAAAAAAATCAGATATGCTCTATAAAGGAAATGAATTCTCGGTTTTTACGGATAAGGTTGTTCAGGGAAATTACGAATCGAAAGCGAATTCCCGGACAAACCTGGTTTCAAACTATGTAAGTACCGCATCCGACAATTATTCGCGGCTAATTACCTTCAAATTCAGTATTAATGAAAAGGATAATGAAATGATTTCCGGGGAAGACCACTGGATTATGATTGGTGACGAAAACAGTTCTCCATTAATAAAGTTTGGTGAGTCAGACGGTAAAGTCGCTGAAAATAACGGATCCAAACTTCCGGTTAATTATTTGTACACCTTCAGGCTGGATATGTCAGAAGTTTTAGAAGCTTTCGACAAACAAGGCTATTATGAAGCTTTTGACGGAAGCAGAATTGCAAAATCTGATTTTAAAGGAGTTTATATTGCTGGTGGTTCTGAGCCACTAACCTGGGACTTTTCCAATCTGGAAGAAAACAATCTGGAACTGAAGGATGAAAACCATGATGGAATTTATGAGCTGACAGTTTTGCTAAATCCTACTAGTAGCGACGAACATCAGGCAAAACAATGGAATTTATCTCGAAATGTTGCTGCAAAACCAGCTTATCATTCGGAGCAGATTATTGTTGATGCACTGTACAATCTGGCCCTTGAAGAAGCTTTATTGAATATCGAGCCGGATAGCACACTTCGTACAGGAGCAAAATGGGGAGGAGTTTGGACCCGCGATGTGAGTTACAGCACTTTGTTAGCTTTTGCTTATCACGAGCCAGAAGTAGCCAAAATCAGTTTAATGAAAAAAGTGAAGCGTGGACGAATAGTTCAGGATACAGGCTCCGGTGGTGCCTGGCCTGTTTCGTCTGACCGCACCACTTGGGCATTAGCTGCCTGGGAAATCTACAAAGTTACCGGAGAAGAGGAATGGCTGGAATACGCTTTCGATGTTATTAAAAATACCCTGGATGATGATATGAAAACTTTGCGATCAGGGACCACCGGAATGTACAAGGGAGAATCGTCGTTTCTCGACTGGCGGGAGCAAACCTACCCCAAGTGGATGTCGAACATGGATATTTACGTTTCTGAGAATCTGGGAACCAACGTAGTTCATTACCAGGCTCACATTATTCTGGCTGAAATGGCCAGGCTTTTAAACAAACCTTCCGAAGAATATTTGCAGAGAGCAAACGAGATAAAAACAGGCATAAACAAATACCTTTGGATGGAAGACAAAGGTTATTATGCACAGTATCTTTATGGACGAAATTCACTGATACAATCACCACGTTTTGAGGCACTGGGAGAAGCGCTCGCGGTACTATTCGATGTTGCCGATAAAAATCAGGCTGAAAGTATCTTATCAAATTCACCGGTTACCGAATTTGGAACGACCTGTATTTATCCTCAAATCCCCGGAATTCCGCCCTATCACAATAACGGTATCTGGCCTTTTGTGCAGTCATTTTGGAATATAGCGGCAGCAAAGGTTGGTAACGAAGTGGCGCTTGAACATGGCCTGGCATCAATATATCGTGCGGCAGCCTTATTTCTGTCAAACTATGAAAATTTTGTAGCTGAAAATGGCGATTATGTTGGTACAGAAATAAACTCTCATCGTATGCTTTGGAGTATGGCTGGTAACCTTGCCATGGTACATCGTTTATTTATCGGGATGCATTTTGATGTTGATGGTATACGTTTTAATCCCGTGATTCCTGAATCGTATAAAGGAACAAGAACCTTATCGAATTTTAAGTATAGGAAAGCAGTTCTTGATATTGAAGTCGATGGCTTTGGAAATGAAATTGAGTTTTTCATGCTTGATGGGCACGCAATTGATAACGCATTTTTCCCTTCAGAACTAGAAGGAAAACACAATGTGCATATTAAAATGAAGAATAAAAGTTTTTCTTCTTTTGGTATAAATTTGGTCGCTAACAAATTTTCCTTGCCTAATCCACAAATCAAATTTGAAAATTCAAAAATTACCTGGAATCCGGTAAAAGAGGCTAAATCTTATAAAATATATAGAGACGGAGCTTTTTTGAAATCAACCAGTACAGAATATTTTATTCCTGAAAAAAAAGGTTTCAGCGAATACTCGGTAACTGCTGTTGACGATGAGGGAAGTGAATCGTTTGGAAGTGAACCTTCAGCAAATTATTCTTCGGAGAATGAATTAGTATTTGAGTTAGAAAATTATATTAGTCCTTCAAGTGCCAATTACACCAACTTTTCTGGTACTGGATTTATCGAAACCAGTTATACAACAAATACTGAAATTGAAGTTCCTGTAACTGTTGAAACTCCTGGTAGTTATCTAATCGATCTCCGTTATTCCAACGGGACGGGCCCTTGGAACACAGATAATAATTGTGCCATACGTAGTTTGTATGTAAACAATGATTATCAGGGTGTTCAGGTATTTCCACAGCGGGGACAGGATGAGTGGTCGGACTGGGGATGGTCAAACTCAACAAGAGTCAAGCTACTAAAAGGTAGTAACAATATTAAACTGATTTTTGAAGAATGGAATAACAACATGGATGGTAAAATCAACACGGCTATGCTGGATAAAATTAGGTTGATAAAACTCGATACAGAGTAATACCATTTTTCTAAAGCAGATTCGTGTTTATCGTTTTGTTTAAATTCCATATAAACTCTAAATCATGAAGAAATGGTGTGAATACAAGAATCATTAGGGATATTACAAAAGCCTGATATTGGAGAATAGTATCAGGTTTTGTTGTATAGTTTGCATGTATACAAACAGCCCGTCATATCCATGGTGCCATTTGTCTAACAAAACTTAAAACAATGGTTTCTAAATGGAATAGCGACAAACAATTAATCAATATATTCTCTGTTTCGTTTTGTTGTATTTTTTTATTTCACATAAAGCAAAAGGAACAAAACAGTGTACCATTCCATACCGTTAATAGCTTCAACAATAATCAAAAGAACTTAAATAAGGTTCCTTCGAAGGCAATGTATTGAATTAATATTCTAATATCGAAGATTATTTTGCACATTTAAAACTGCACCAAGAGAACAGGTTATACCGTCAGCATCCGAGAGGCCTCTTAGTATGTGGACAGCCGTCAAAATAAACTGTATCCATCTTTTGTGTTTTTTAGAAGTACATTGTTGTACTATAAACTTTGGATCGGTCTAGGATGCTACTTTTGGCCGGTGTTCCAAACTTATCCACAATATTTACTGAAATAATTATCTGTTTCTTAATATGCCCTCCGCCAATGATAAAATTACTCACAGCTTATCACCTTTTCTTATAAATATGAATCTAATTTTCAGACCGTTAATTTATTTATTGATAATAATGTTAATGAGTCCCCAGAATAAGAATGGGACTAGCACTCGATTTATTTAGTTTGGTAATAACGTTAAGCAAATTTATTCTATTTTAGTCAGGCTTTTCAAATATTAGGAATGAGTTTTTTTTTAAAACAAATATCAACGATTCTACTCCTTCTTTTCATTTCAGAATATGGATTCGCCAAAGATAAATACCTAATAGGTTTTTCTCAGTGTGCCCAACATGGAGATTGGCGACTAAATATGGAAGCTGAAATGGAGCGTGAAATAATGTTTCATGATGATTTATCCTTGATCATAAAACAGTCCTATGACGATGCCAACCTACAGGTGCAACAGATTCACGAATTGGTTGAAATGGGTATCGACTTGTTAATTGTATCTCCCTATCAAATTGATCCCGTACAACCGGTTATCGATGCGGTATTTAAAAAAGGTATACCGGTAGTATTGGTTGATAGAAGAATCAATTCAGATAATTATACGGCATACGTAGGTGGTGATAATTACATGATTGGGAAAGTTGCTGCAAGTTACATCGCCAATAGGCTTAACAACAAGGGTAATATTGTAGAAATTATGGGAGGTTTAACTTCTTCACCAGCTATTGAGCGAACCCGCGGTTTTAATGAAACTCTGGAGAATTTTCCTCAACTTCAAAATATTATGAGGATTAATACAACTGAGACACTTGAAGTTGTGACTGACAGTTTATCTGAGATCATCAAAAGAGACATCGATGTTGATGCAATCTTTGCATTCAATGATGATTATGCGGTAATGGCCAGGAATGTTATTAATCAATCGATAAACGAAGATCATATTTTAATAATTGGAATCGACGGATTACCTAATGCAGGAGGAGGAATAGAAATGGTTGAAAAAGGAATTCTCTCTGCCACTCTAATTTACCCAACTGGAGGAAAAGAAGCGATTGAGATTGCGTCAAAAATTCTGCACAATGAGGTGTTCGAAAAAGAAAATCTACTAAGTACGACACTTGTGGACCGCTCAAATGTTGACATAATCAGGAAACAATTTGATAAAATCAACTCACTTCAAACCGATATTTCCAAATCTAAGGATATGCTACTGAATCTGGGTGAAAAGTTTAAGTTTCAACAGTTCATGTTATATCTAGTTACAGGCACTTTCGTGCTTGTTATCCTTTTAATGTTCTTGCTCGTTCGATCATTTTATAAATTAAAGGATGCTAACATTCATCTCAAAAAGCAAAAGAAAGAATTAAAAAAGCTATCAGATAAAGTAGAGAAGATTACGCAAGAAAAACTGAAGTTTTTTACAAATATTTCTCACGAATTCAGAACACCTCTCACTCTGATTGTCGGCCCTCTTGAGGATCTTTTAAAGACATCTGATTTACCGGATAATATTTATAAACGAGTTAGCCTGATGCATAAGAACTCACTGAGGTTACTCCAGTTGATCAACCAGCTCATGGACTTCCGAAAAATAGAAAATTCAAAAATGAAGCTTCAGGCAGGTCATTATGATGTGGTTAAATTTCTTAGCGATATTCATGAATCATTTTTGTCGCTTGCCGAGAATAGACAGATTAATTTGATTTTCGACACCAATTTATCGCAACTCAAAGCCTGGGTTGATTGGGACAAACTAGACAAAGTTGTATTTAATCTTCTTTCCAATGCATTTAAATTTACACCAACAGGTGGCACTATTATAATTAAACTTCGAAAAGAACTACTCACTGTAAAATCTTTGTGGGAAGAACAACTGATAATTGAAGTCACGGATAACGGAAAAGGAATCTCACAAAAACATATCAATCATATTTTTGACCGTTTTTATCAGGTTGACAAAACAGACAATTTGAAAGGGACAGGACTGGGACTGGCTTTATCAAAGGAATTTGTTGAGATGCACCGCGGTAGAATAACTGTTGAGAGCATTGAAAGTAAAAAAACAACATTTATAGTAAAACTTCCATTGGGAGATGCACATTTAACCCAGGAAGAAAAAATAAAGGATGAAGGTCAAAAACCGTTGGTGCAAGATCTGCTGGGTTATAGTAATACCAACCAGAATGTGGACAATGATAAAGGGGCAACAATCAAAACACCGGACTCCATACCAAAACCAGTTGTTCTGCTTGTTGAAGATGACAATGACGTACGGTCATATGTGAAAGAATGTCTACAGGATACATACGACGTTTTTGAAGCCCAAAATGGAAAAATTGCCTTAAAAATGATTGAAGAAGAAGAACCAGATCTAATTGTGAGCGATATAATGATGCCAGAGATGGACGGTTTGGAATTAACCCATCAACTTAAAAATGATCTGAAAACCTGCCATATTCCAATCATCCTGTTAACGGCAAAGTCTTCACTTGAACAAAGGTTGGAGGGCCTTGAAGAAGGAGCGGATTCTTATATTCCCAAACCTTTTAGCAAAGAGCATCTACAAATCAGGATTAGAAAATTGCTTGACCTGCGTAAAAAAATTCACGAACGTTACAAAAGCCAGTATATTATTGAAGATGAACAAAATAATATTTCAAGATTGGATAAAAACTTTCTAGATAAAATATCCAAGATAGTGAAGGATAATATTCAAAAAGAAGAGTTTACGGTAGAAGAGCTGAGTGATTTGGCAGGTCTATCAAGAGTACAAATGTACAGAAAAGTAAAAAAACTAACCGGAATGTCGGGAAGCGAATATGTCCGATTAGTGAAGCTGAAAGAATCCCTTGAACTGATTAAGACGAGCGGAAAAAGTATGGCAGAAATTGCTCATGAAGTTGGATTTTCATCTCCTTCCTACTTCGCACAGTGTTTTAAGAAACAATTTGGGATTTCTCCATCCGACTATGCAAAAAAATAGCCCGATGCATGCACCGGGCCTTTGCCTACCAAACTTCAAACTATACTTACCAAACAGATTTTAAACTCCAAACTTCTGCTTCATAGAGCTTAACACTTCCATTTGTTGAGAACAATTCTATCTTATCGTATGATTCTTTTGGGAAAACAATGTCGGTAAAAACTAACTTTCCTCCATCGACAAACACCTCCACAGAGGCTTTATCAACAAATAGATGAATGTTCATGGTTTCACCGGCTTTATAATCCGCTGTATGAAGTCCTGCAAAATTATCGGAGAATGAACAAATACCTCCTTCTGAACGATCAGTGTAAAATTTATTCTCAGTGTGGTAATATCCAATTTTAAAATACTCACCTTTGTCATTTTTTAAAACAATACCAAACTCTTCGGGCGCATTATCCCCTGAATCCGGCTTTAAGTTAAAATTCAGTTTCATTTCGGAGCACATGAGTTCAATTTTTGGCATTTCAAGTTCAACCGAACTGGAAACAACTTGCTCTGACAGCTCAATTTTCTCACCGCGAATTTCTTTTAACTCATCTACAGGATTTGAAGCCAAAATATATTCGTCATTGTAAATTTCCAAAACCAACTCCCGCGGTATTGTATTTGCGCTGCGCCATTTTTCTGTTGGCACAACAGTAGCGTAACTCCAGTTACTCATCCAGCCGATAAATAGTCGACGTCCATCTTCTTTTGGGATATCGCTCCAGGTAACACCAGCGTAATTGTCCCTCCCGTAATCCAGCCATTTTGTGTCAGACTGTTCTGTAGTAAATGTATTGCCATCAAAGTCGCCCACAAAATATTGTGTTGCAGAACCACCATTTGGTCCACCAGGATTAATACTAACCAAAAGTACCCATTGTTTTTCATCGCTTCCCTCAAGTTCCATCTCAAATAAGTCAGGACACTCCCATACGCCACCATGTGCACCTAAATCTATTCCAAAATCACCTTCCTTTTGCCAATCGATTAAGTTAGGTGACGAATAAAATTCAATATGGTCTTTTACGGCCAGTGTCATAATCCATTCTTTGGATTCTTCGTACCACATCACCTTTGGGTCACGAAAATCGCGGATGCCAGGATTTTTTAAAACAGGCTCACCGTATTTTGTCCAGGTACGGCCTTTGTCGTTACTATATGCAATTCCTTGTGTTTGAAAATCTATTTTTCCCTCTTTCTCTAAAACAGGGTTGTGATAAGTGAAAATTGCAATCAATGGAGGTAGTCCATCTTCTCCCAAACCTGAAGTGTTTTCCCAATCAACTACGGCACTTCCTGAAAATATGTATCCATTCTCATCAGGTGCCAATGCAACCGGTAAATGTTTCCAGTGAATAAGATCAGTACTTACTGCGTGTCCCCAATGCATCGGTCCCCAAACCGTTGAATCCGGATAATACTGATAAAACAAATGATATTCGCCCTCATAATAAAACATCCCATTGGGATCGTTCATCCATTTTTCTTCTGGTGTGAAATGAAATTGTGGACGATAGTTTTCAGAATAATAAGTGTTAGCTTCAATGATTACTTCTGGATTATTTGTTTTGGTAGTGCAACCAAATATTAGCACTGCTGTAAAAAGAATTAGTATTGTCTTCATTATATATTTCTTGAAATATTTATTCTCGTTCAATTATCTATTTAAGTGGCAATTCGGTAAAAATTATTGAATTATTTCAGTAAAAAGTCTGTTTGATTATTACTGCTTCTTAGTTCCCAGACTTTTAGTTCTTCAATTAGAACAGTTCCACCCTCTGCAAAAAACTCAACTTGATTGCTATTCTCATATTTTGGAAAAATACGGGTTGTAAAACCATCTTTTCCATTAATGAATCCTTCTACTACTGAGCCATCAATAAAAAGTTGAATCTCTATCTCTTCATCTGAGTTAATTTCATATTGCCCTTTTTCAATTTTCTTTTCAACCAACTCGTTTTGGCTTGATCTCGTTAGATCAACAACCATTTCGTCGGTTTTAAGGTCGAAGTATATTCGGGTTTCTTCCCCGTTTTCTTTGTTTTTACCAATGTTGAATCCGAACTTTTCACAGTCTTTCGAAATCACTGTGGCCATAATTTCCAATTGCTGTTTACCGTCAGAAAGAAGCAGCTTTTCACCCGCTTTGATTTCCTTTTCAGCAATGCTTTCTTCATTAGTACGAAGAGCTTTCAGTGCCGGATGTGGCTGCTGATAGATGTACCCATCAACCAAGTCCCACGTGCGTGGCATGCTGTAAAGGTGGGTCCAGCCTTGCTGCATCTGCATTTCTGCCGGAATCAAATCAGGTATAATTGCAATAGCTGTTGTTTGTCCATTTTCGTCAAAAGTTGCGGATGGGGATAACATTCGATTGATTACTTCCAGGCGCTTCGGTATTTTATGGTCGGGAATAAATTTTTCATCGACAAAATCACCAGTCCAATAAACAGCAACTGCAGGTTTTCCGTCATGAGGAGTTGGATTCACCAAAAGGATGTATTTTCCATTTATTTTCCAAAACACAGGCATTTCCCAAAATATACCGGTATCATCAACGGAGCGATTTCCTTTAAATAACGGGTGCAAATATTCCCAGGTCTTCATATCAGATGATTTGTAGAGCAACACGGTACCTTCCTCTTCCTCACCTTCAACCAACCCAAAACCAATTATCATGTACCAGTTGCCCCCCTCTTTCCATAAATAGGGATCGCGAAAGTCGATTCGTGAAAAGTTTTCGGGAGGTCCCTGAACAAGAGGATTATTCTTATATTTCTCCCAGACAATTAAACTTTCATCTTTAGGAGTTGCCAAGCACATTCCGAATTCTTTACCATCACCTCCGGTATACATTATTGCTGGCTTGCCATTATCATCTATAACTACATGCCCCGACCAGATTCCGTATTGGTCATAACCTTTTTCGGGAGTTAATACCGGACGGTGTTCGGTCCACTGAACCAAATCCGAACTACTATAATGTCCCCAGTTTATTCTTCCCAAATAGACATTCGTACCGTTCTTTTGATTGAAAATGTGATATTTTCCGTTGTAATAAATTAACCCGTGTGTTTCGTTTGTCCAGTTCGCTGCCGGCAAAACATGGTATTTCGGACGATTAAAATCACTTTCAAAACGAATTGAGGGTATAGATAAATCTGGTTTATGTTGAGCGAATTCCTTAATTTCTTGTCTATCAAAATCGTTTTCTGTTAATGGCTTGAACCAAACTTTTACTTCATCAATTATCCCGTTAATATAGTTAATCGGGAAAATATGAATTTTGCTTTCACGTGAATCACGTCCAATAAATAAAGACGAATATACCATTTGAGAAGCGGTAACCGGGGTGCTAAGAATAGTTTCACCATTTACAAATAGAGCAGCTTTGCTTTCGGAAATACCAAGTGCCAGGTTGAACCATTCAAATTTCTGAAGTTGCACACTTGTCGGATACCATTCTGTTTTACCAGCAACACAAACCGAGAGCATTAATTCTCCAAATTGATTGATATTAGCAGCTATCCAATTGTTGGCATCTTGTTGAAATGAGAAAAATCCAGCGGTATCCGTCGGGTAAGTTTCCAGCGCAAACCAGGCTTCTACTGAGATATTTGATACGTTCTCAGGAAGTTTTGTTTGTAAAAACGTGGAATATCCATCCGTTCGCAAACCATTTCCCAAAATTCCAGGCACTAATTCAAGGTTTTCTTTCAAAGATTGAACCGCCTTTAAAGTTTCGTTCTTCGTATCCTCTTCAAATGACCAATTGACGTTGTACTTTTGCCGTTTGGTGCAAGCAATTAAAAAGGAGAAAGTAAATACAATTAATATTGGTATGTATTTCAGTTTCATTTTACCAGATTTGAGTTGGAAATGTTGTTAAAAATTGTAGGCATAAAAAGAGGCTGCCTAAATAAACTGCTTAAACAGCCTCTTTATGTTTCAATTCAGATAAAATGAATTTTATTTGTTCAATAAATAATCAATACTATTCTTATATATCTTATGCACATTGCTTAAATACGGATTGTCGCGACCATCGTTCATATTCCATTCCATACCACCAATTCCAATTGTAATGATATAACCTTCGAACCTATCAAATGGGTTCCAGACAATAATACCTGCAAAACCCTGTCCACCAACAGCCCAATCCCATGCAGCAATCGGTTCGGCGCCATAAAGCGAATTAAAGGTGGTATATGGCGTGTTGGTAATAGAGCCTAAATTCCACAAAGCATTATGGTCTTCTTTATATCCGGCGTCGATTACGTAAGCCATATTTGGCGCATAGAAGTCTAAACCAGCAGAAATAATATTAGCGACCTCAGAACCGGTAAAACCAACTCCCCAAGTATCCGGATTATTGCCTCCTTCTCCTGTTCCAATTATATTTCTTAAACCGGAATTGTCACGTCCTAACTCTTCAACAAGGCCTGTCCCCAATAATCCGGCTACAATTTTACCACCTTGTACATAAAACTTAGAAAGCACATTCAGTTTTTCTAATAAGGCTGCCGGTTGGTCTGAAGTTCCTACATTGTCGTAAACATATACTATAACATTAACTCCATCCAGTGCTTCATCCGATAATTCATCGAAAGAAATGTAAATAAAGTCAGTTCCATAAGTTGCTTCTGTCCACTGGGCTGCAGCTTTCACATCATCATCGGCTATTTCTGCAATAGTTGTACCGTCACCCAAAAAAGCTACTTTCGAGGGCAGCAACGTTGCATGAACCATATAGGTTCTTTCTGAAAACCCGTTACTTACAACAACCTGAGTAGGACTATTTAAATCAAGACTTGAGCCGCTTGCGGGTGTTACAGTGACTCCATCGGGCACAGTTGCCTCAAATACCACAGAACTTAAATCGGTACCACCTGCCAAACTAATATTTATGGTGCCGGACAAATGGTCAATTTCAGCACTTTTACTATTGATTGTAACATCTTCAACTATATCGAGAACCGATGGGCCATCCATATAGTTTTCCCTCTCGTTGCAGGATTGCAACCCTAGTAACAGGGTTACAATCGCTACTATATTTATATAGACTATTCTCTTCATTTTATTGAACTTTAATTATTTAAATAATCAATAATGTTCGAAGTAAGCATCTCAATATTGCCTTGATAATCATTAGGTCTTCCGTCATTTGAGCCAAACTCGTAACCAATAATTGTATTTTCAAGTGTAATTACCTTGCCCGCGAAATCTGTTGAGATGTTCGAGTCGAAGTTTGGTTCAACTGCTCCGTTTGTGGGTAGAAACTCTACTGCACCGTAGCCAAAACCATCTCCAATCCAACGTAGTGTCCCCAATTTAACGGCATTAACAGATTGTTCAAACACTAAAGCCGCATCTTGTCCACAACATCCGGGAGTTAAAATACCATCCATGTGCTGCCACCAAATTAATCTTGCTTCCCGGGTACCGGCATTGTTTAGATAAAGTTCTCCATCCCCTTCAAATGTCAATCCATTAAATATCGGATGTCCCCTTCTATCGCCTGAATTGTTAGCATCTCTTACACCTAATCCCCAAATATCATCTACCGGTTTGTCGTAATCTACGCAACCACCAGCATCGGCACAGCCAAACTCGGTATATCTGTAATTTCCTAAACCTCTATCGGCATTATAATCTGCCGGCATACGACCTAAAACATGAATAAATGATGTTGGGTCACCAGCAAGGAATAAGTTTCCACCACCTTTTACCCAACTTGTTAAAGCACCTGCCTGAACCGCTCCTGGCTGCAATTCAGCTGGCAATAATGTCATCACATTATCTGAAGTAGCAAAATACTGTGTCCCATTTGTAAGCGGAGTCAGGTAATATAACATGGCAACATTCGTATTCGCCAAGGCCTCTTCTGTTATGTTGGCAATTTTAATGTATGCAAAGTCATCCGGATATTGAGCTTTCAAATATTCTGCTGCTGCTTTTGCATCGTCATCTTCAAGGGTATTTATACAATCAGCTTCTCCTAAAAAGACCACTTTGTTGGTAGATTCCTGCGATGATATTGTAACTTGGTATTCTGTGGTTAAACCTTCTAAATTTGTAACAATATAAGTTACCGGCCCCTGACTAAAATCCTGAGCTTCACCTGAAGTTGGAGATACTGTTAATTCATCGTTTAATGTAATTACAGGCGAAACAGAAGACAAATCTGATCCGGCAGGTAGAATAATGTTAATTGTCGATGCATCATTATCAATAACTCCTGTTACTGCACAAACATCTTCAGATGTAGCAAAAACATCAATTACAGGAGCTGCCAGTTGTGTTACAGTAACAATATATGATTTCCCGGTAAATCCGTCGTCAGATAAAACGGTATATTTAACAGGGGCTGTAAAATCATTTATTACTCCAGATTGTGGAGACGCAGTAGTCCCTCCAGGTATAGTATACTGAGGTGTTAATGCTTTAATATCTTCCTCACTTCCAATCGTAACGTCAATTGTCCCATTTACCTGGTCAATTACACCTACATTTTCACCAATGGCAAAAGTCATAATCATCGGATCTCCATAGGCAGCGATGGTAACTGTATATTCTCTGCTCACCTCGTTATTGGTAACTGTGAAAATTACCGGGCCGGAAGAAAAATCAAGTGTACTTCCTGATTCAGGTTCTATTGTTGCTCCTTCTGGAAGTGTCATATCAACGGAAACAGAACTGACATCTGCGCCAGCAGGTAAAATTAAATTTACCACACCATTAGTATGATCAATAGTTGCCTTTTGTCCATTAGCAGAGAAAGACCTCATAATCGAATGAGTATAGTCAGGCACCATATCTTCAAATTTAATGTCATCTTCACAGTTTGTGAATAAGGCTAAAGTGATTCCGAAAAAAAGAACAGGAATCCATCTGTATATATTTTTAATTGAATTTTTCATTTTATCGTTTCTTTTTAATATTCATAAATAGGTTAATTATTTTGTCTAATTCATGGATTAATATCCTGAACGTTGTTGGTAAACACCACCTGATGCATCAATTTCAATTTGTGGAATTGGAAGGTATTCATCTCTTCCCGAAGTAAATGATGCTCCTGCATAATAACTTCTTTTAGTACTCTCTTTAAACATGTAGTTATTGATCCAACTCTCGGCAATACCCCACCTAACCAAATCATAAAAATGATGTCCTTCATTATGCAACTCTAAACGTCTTTCTAATCGTAAAGCTTTTCTTGCATAATCTTGTGTTACTTCTGTAGGATACAGTTCTATAGAATAAGTGGCTGCATCTTGCGAGGGACTGTTAAAGTCATACACACGGGGTGTATTTTTTGCCCTGGTACGAATTTGATTAATAATACTCATTCCTGTAGCCACGTCACTTAATTCTATTGCTGCTTCGGCTTTCCACAATAGTACATCGCTAAATTTAATTATTGGAAAATCCAAAGCTCCTTTTGCCCAAGGGAAACCTCCTGATGCCCTTAAATCAGAGTAAGGATCTATTTGATATTTTTTTACTACATAATAGCCGTAAGTTGGCACATCCCTGTTCCAGTTAACTCGCATGGGCATGTTTTCCCAATGCTTCCATGTTATTCCTGGTCTACCTATTGAGTGGTCCAGTCTTGGATCTACTGGAGTTGAAGTATCGTCGTACTCCAAATCAGAGTTATTATACGAATCTAATAACGGTAGCCCACTCGAATTTACCTTAAATGCGTTCACTATGTTTTGTGAAGGTTTATGAAAATCGTCTCCATTTAAATATGGGTGATTGGGATCATCAGCCGGAGAATCAGGAGAATTTATTAAATCTCCAAAATTTAAGTTCCCGAATTCCGATCCATCGTTTACAGAGTACTGAATAGCGAATACATTTTCATCATTGCCATAACCAGGCGTTGAGTAAAGTTTTTCAAGGTCATCAACCAACCTGTATGGTCCGGCTATAACTTTATCCGCATAGGTTATTACCTCACTCCATTGTCCTTGAAATAATTTAGCCTTTGCCAAATATGCATAGGCAACCAGTTTGTTTACTCTACCTAAGTCTTCTTGAGTCTCTGGTAATACTGAAATAGCAGTATTTAAGTCCTCTTCAATTTTACCCCATAAAAATGATGAATCAAAAGAGTTTTCAATACTGGTAACATCTTCAACTGGTGTGTTTTCATCTATGTAAGCAAAAGAGCCAAAATTTTTCATTAGTTCGAAATAGAAATGGGCTCTCAGAACTTTCAATTCCGCAATCCTTAATTCTTTTTGGGAAAAATCAGATGTGTTATCGAGTACTACTATTGCGCTATTCACCCTGAATATTGCAAAATACAAGGCTCGCCATAAATTGTAAACATTTTCTGAAGAGGGAAATACTTGATGAATTTCCAGAGCATGCATTCCGCCTCCAGGATTATCACCAACACCGCCTCCTCCTTTATAAGCATCTCCGCTTCTAATATCGGAGAAACACCAATTAGATGGAGCATGGTCAAAGGGCCAATTATCTCTAAATTCACCGGTGTTAAATCTATAGTCTAATCCACTATAGGCACTTACAACAAGTTGTTCAGGATCCAAATTTTCCTCAGAAACTACATTTTCCGGCGCAACATCCAGAAAGTCTTCCTGACATGAAACAAGCAATAATGCTGCAAATATTATTAATAGTAATTTTTTCATCTTTTTAAAATTGTAGGTTAAGTCCGAAACTATACGTTTTAGTGTGTGGGTACACACCCATTCCTGCAATACCAATGCCTGTCCTGCTAAGCCCAGGCACTTCGTAGTCAAACCCTGTAAAAGAAGTTATGGTCATCAGGTTTTCTGCCTGTACATAGAATTTACCAGCATCAAGTCCCAATTTCTTAAAAAAGCTGTCTGTTTTAGTTGAAAAGTTGTACCCAATATTGACACTCTTTAGCCTAAAATAAGAACCATCTTCAACAAAATATGTAGAAGCTCTTTTTTGATCGTTTACATCTGAGGTACTTAATCCAGGAATAAGAGAATTAGCATTATCGACAGCCCAGGCATCTAAAGTGTTTCTTCCATGATTAAAACCAAAGTATGCAAAGTCAAGCATTTCGCGTTGAGCATTATACATGTCATTACCCTGTCTTCCATCAAAAAACACATTAAATTCCCAGCTCCTATAACCTGCATATAGATTTATTCCGTAAATAAAATCGGGATGAGGATTTCCTATAATTGTTCTATCATCCTGGTTAATCACTCCATCTCCATTAAGGTCTCGGTACCTGATGTTTCCTAAAGCTTTTCCAGGTTGTACTGCATGTACAGCCACTTCTTCCGGAGTCCTGAATAAACCATCGGCGATATACCCAAAATAGGAACCAATTGGATGTCCAACTCCTGTATAAGACACCCCTTCTAAAATGAAATTATCTGAGCTGCTTAGATCTGTTACTTCATTTTCATAAGCAGAGAATGTGAGATCGGCTCCAAAAGTAAATGCTTTTTGTGGAGAGGACCTATAGCCTAGTACCACATCGATCCCCTTATTGGTCATATCACCTGCATTAAAAAATAAAGTTTTGCCGGCTTCTCCCAATACAGAAGGCTGAATGACCTGTAATAATAAATCAGAGGTTTTCTTTTCGTATAAATCTAATACTAAGCTTATTCTATTGTTGAATAAACTTGCATCTACTCCCACATTGGTTTGATAGGATTGTTCCCATTTTAAATCCGGGTTACCGACTTGATTGGGAGATACACCTAAATCAATTTCACCACTACCACCACCGTTTAAATCATAATTACTATTCTCTATGGCTTGCTGGTAAATAGAATATTGTGCATATTCAAGAATGTCGGCATTACCATTAGCTCCCCAGGAAGCTCTGAGTTTTAAGTTATTTACGATTTCACTGTTTAATAGAAAATTTTCGTTACTTATAGTCCATCCAATTGAAGCTGTTGGGAAAATGGCATACCTATTATTGCGCCCAAAGCGAGAAGAGCCATCTCGTCTAATACTGGCAGAAAGGTAATATTTGTCTTTAAAGTCGTATGATGCTTTTGCAAACATAGACTCTCTTCTGCTATCTGCACCTATTCCATAAGCATCAAGATTACTATTATCTGCAAGAATATCGTAGGCTTCAATATTTTCAAAATCAACCTCCGTACCATAAGGAACCTGAACACGATAATAACTGTTATCCTGGTCTTTTCGATATACCTCGTGACCTACAAATGCGTTTAATGAATGTACACCTAACTCGCGACCATAGGTTAACAGATTCGTAAAGATATAGGTGTCCATGTTATTTCTATTTCGGGAATAACGAGCAACCTCTTCTCCACCAGACAAATACACCAAGTTTCCTAAGATACTTCCATTCTGATTAAAGGCTTCTGTCTGCTCGTTAAACCTAAAGCGATTATTATCGAAGTTAAGTTTCGTACTGAATTTTAATCCCTCAACAATAGTTAGGTCGGCATAAATATTACCAAAGGTTCTCCAGGTTTTCTGTACATTATTCCTGTTAATGTATAAAATTGCCAATGGATTCCATTTGTCCTGAAGACCAGCTCCAACAGGGCCTCCCCAAGTTCCATCTTCGCCATATACTGGAATCAATGGATTTTGTAACAAGGCATCTTCCATCGAGTTGCCTTTAACTTCCTGAAAATTTGATACTGTAAGGTTTTCACCGATTGTAAGTCTATTATTGAAGAAATTAACGCTGGAATTTAACCTGAAGTTTGTACGTTCGTAGTAAGTATGCTCTATCACCCCATCGTCTTTACTATACCCCAGTCCCATAAAAACTTTATACCTCTCACTACCATTTGAATAACCAAAGTCAGTAGTGGTGGAAATGGAATTTTTCAGAATAACATTTATCCAGTCAGTATTTGACACCCTTAGGTTATTATCTGAATCCAAAAACTCAGGTAAAGGCGTACCTGGAGTATAAGTTATATTACCTGCGGTAACAGGAACATTTCCTTGGGCAATATATCTTACGTCTAACCATTCCTGCGAGCCTAACACACTAAAATTGTCACGGACGGTATTCAGAGTCACCCTACTGTCTAATGTTATTTTGGCTTTTCCGCTTTCGGCTTGTTTGGTTGTCACAATAATTACACCTCTAGCTGCTTCTGTACCGTAAATACCTGCTGAAGCCGCATCTTTAAGTACCTGAATACTGCCAATATCATTAGGATTTAAACCTGCCGGAGATGTTGTTTGTACACCATCTATTACCCAAAGCGGGCCAGTTCCTCCAAATACTGAAGTTAAACCACGTATAGAAATTTGGGTGTCGTTACCTCCGGGAACTCCGGAAGAAGTGAGGGTTAAGCCCGGTACTCTACCCTGTAGTTTCGAGATCACATTAGGAGTAGAAACCATGTCCAATTCTTCGGTTTTCACGATCGAAATTGCTCCCGTTATGTCTGATTTCTTTTCAACTGCATACCCCGTAACAACCACTTCTTCCAATTGCTCGGTGTCTTCTATTAAAATAAAATCATAGATACTCTCAGAGCCTACAACGGCGGATACTTCTTTGAAACCAATAAAGGTAACTAGTAAAGTATCACCTTGACCAACCTGAATTTGATAGTTACCATCAAAATTCGAAATTGTCCCATTCGTTGTACCTTTTACGACAACAGTAGCGCCAGGCAATGGCTCACCATCACCGGATTTTATTGTTCCGGAAATGGTGCGTTGTTGCGCAAAAGATAACAGCGAAGTAAAAAACATTAATGTAAAACATAAGCTTTTCATTGCATTCTTCATTTTAATTATCTTTAGTTAGTAATTTTAAAAACTGTTACATCGGCCGTTGCAGTTCCTCCGTTGGCAAACATGTCGACCCCGGTTGCATTAGCAAGTGTTGGGAAAAAACGTCCTGTAAAATGTGATTGATTATCTACGAATACTTCCAAAACCGATCCATCAACAAAAACACGCACATCAACTACATCTCCCTGTTTAACAGGATAGTAACCAGTCCTAATGTCTTTTCGAACCAATGAACTAAGTGATGATTTTGAAGCGTCAACCACCCACTGTTGTGTTGTAAAATCGTAGTATACTTTATATTCTTCCTTACCATCAGGAGATTTTCCGAAAATAAATCCTACCTGATTAGCATCGCCAGTATTAATAGTTGCGTTCAGTTCAAAATGACGTTCATTATAATTATTTAGATAGTTGCTTCCAGTGGCTTCTAATGTAAGACCAGTGAATGTTTTTTGGTCTCCCCTTAAGGTCTCCAGATTAGGGTGAGGTTTAATTACAATTGTATTCGATTCATCTAATTCCCAAACCTGTGGTACGCTGAATAAATGAGCCCATCCTTGCTCCATTTGGAATTGTGCATCCACCTCGTCTGGGATAATTCCGATGGCTGTTATTAACCCTTCTTTATCCTCTGTTACCGTCGGTGACAAAAATCCATTAACAACCTCTAATTTTTTAGCCTTTTCGAAATCAGGAGTGAATACACCGTTTTCGAATTGTCCGATCCAATATGTTGTAATGGCCGGAGTCGCATCGGGAGTTTTTTGAACTAAAAGCATTTCTTTTCCATTAGGGAATTCATAAACAACAGGCATTTCCCAAAAAGCTCCTTCTCCTTCACTCTTCCGCCCCTGAAAGGCTATTCCTTCATAATTCCAATTCTTAAAATCTTCACTTTTATAATAAACAAGATTACCACCTATTGATGATATTCCACTGCCAACTACCATGTGGTAGGTACCATCTTTTTTCCAGATATACGGATCTCTAAAATCCATATCTACCTGATATGGTGCGAAAGGAATTACGGGATTATACGAATCTTTAACAAGTGTCTGATAATTATCGGAGGATGTTGCAGTACCGATACCTGCCTTAACCCCATCAACACCTGTATATGCAACTGCGGGAGTACCATCGTTAAGTATAATTGCACAGCCTGACCATATGCCAAAATTATCCCATCCTTCATCAGGCCATAAAACGGCATTCTGTTCATCCCAATCTACAAGGTTAGAACTTGTGAAGTGCCCCCAATTTTGTTGAGCGATTCCCAGAAAAACTTCATTTTTCTGAAAGAACATGTGGTATTTATTCTGATGGTATATTAGTCCGTAAGATTCATTTGCCCATCCATAATCGGGAAGAGCGTGATATATCGGCCGATAAAAGTTATCAGAATAATTAATATCCAATTGATAGGATACCGGAGGCGATGGTGGGCTATACTTACTATATTCAGAATTTACAATTTCTTGAGTTAATTGACCAGAAAATATCATTAACTCATCTATTGCTCCTGAGAAATAGTCAATATCATAAATGCCAATCTGCTCACCTTTTGTATTTTTCCCAATAATGAACGAAGTGTTGCCTGCTGGCCATGAGATGTTTCCGTTCGGGATAGTAGTATTTTTAATAATCGTTTTATCAAGAAAGATCTTCAATAAACCGTTTTTGGGACTGATGCTTACCATCACAGAGCTCCATGCATTTTTTGGCAGACTTTCGGCAGTTACATGTTCATACGAGACTCCATTTATAAAGTAGTTCACTACTATCTGACCAAACTTATTTATACCTACCATCACTCCAGTATTCGAGCCCTCAGAAGTCAGTGCCAACATAGCAGAAGTGCGTATAGGATACGATCTGGGTGAAACCCATAAAGACAAACTAAACTGACTTTTAGGAAGAATACTGCTAGATAATGTCCCGGTTATCTGGCTTGACAAGCCATCGAAAAACAATCCATTACCCAATACGCCAGGCATTCGGTTAATACCGTTACCCAATATTTCGTAGTTATTGTTGGTATTCGATTCGACGGTGGTATTCCCGGAGGTTTCATTAAACTTAAACGCAACTACTTCCTCAATCGTTTCTACAGGAGTGACTACCGGAGGAAGTGGTCCATCATCATCGCTACACGATAAAGAAAAAGCAGCAATGAATAAAGATGAAATAATTAGAATGATTAGTTTCATTTTGTTCCCTATTTAGTTTCCTGATAAAATTTCATTAATTTCAGCCATGTCGTACCTTGGAGTCGCTCCTTCTTTTGATGCAACAAATGCTCCTGTTGCACAAGCAAATGCCAATGCATCGGCAGGTTCTTTTTTATTTAGGAGAGATGCAATTAATCCTGCAAGAAATGCGTCTCCTGCACCAACGGTATCAACCGCATTTACTTTAAAACCAGGGTGTTCATAAAATTCGCCATTGCAATACAACAAAGCACCATTTTCGCCCTTGGTTAAGCAAACCATTTTTATATTGTAATGTGCTACAAACCACCTTATCAGACTTTTTTCATCGTCTTTATGTTTGTTGTACCACTGCGCAAAAACCACTAGTTCATCATCGTTTAATTTTACTATATCGGTTTTTTCCAGTAGCTGTTCAACGACTTCTTGCGAATCATAAGGTTCACGGAAGTTTACATCAATAAGGTTAATACCTTCATTATCCAACATTTTCAGAATGGTCTTTCGCGTTAGTGGATTACGTGAAGCCAAGGAACCGTATATAACCAAGCCTGAACTTTTTGCTTTTTTGACTAATTCGTCAGTTAAAAGAATACTGTCCCAGGCAACCGGTTCACAAATCTCATAGGTAGCGTTATTATTATCATCCAGATGGACCAAAACCTCACTGGTTGAAAGAAATTCATCGGTTTGGATGTATTTCGTAGTAACACCAGACCTGTTTAGAAAATCTTTCAGTTTTTTACCTGACTCGTCGTTCCCAATTCTGCTCGCAATAGCAACATCTAACCCAATTGCATTTAAATGAAGTGCTACATTCATTGGCGCTCCTCCAGGCTTTGCTCCCGATGGTAAACAATCCCACAGCACCTCTCCAATACACAAAATTTCGTTATTCTTTATTTCCATTTTAAAGTGATTATTATCGTATTAGCTCTTTTTGAATGTCCTCCAATGATTTTCCTTTAGTTTCAGGAAGTATTTTCCATGCAAAGACGAAATGTAAAACCATCATTATTGTGAAAAAACCGAATGAAATACCTCCACCAACAGTATTGTTCAGTACTGGAAAGCCCCAAATTAAGGCAGCTGCAAAAATCCAATGGGTAAAGCTGCCAAGCGCTTGTCCTTGTGAGCGAACTTTGTTTGGGAAGATTTCTGAGATAACAACCCAAAGTACAGCACCTTGTGAAAATGCGAAGAAGGCGATAAATCCCATTAGATAAATCATGACACCATAGCCACCCAGTTCCGAGTAGTTTTCGGTAAAGAATGCTTTTGATAACATTCCGAGGAAAAATACCATACCAATCGAACCCGCCATTAGCAATGTGCGGCGGCCATATTTGTCAATTAAAAATAATGCTACGAACGTGAAAAGTAAGTTGGTTGCACCAACAGAGATCGACTGTAAGAGCGATGCATTGGTCCCAAAGCCAGCCATCTCGAAAACACGCGGTGCATAAATCATTATGGCATTGATACCTGCCAGCTGATTGAAGGCCGCAATTAGAACCGCTATTAGTATTGGGAAACGGTTTTCCTTAACGAATAATTTGCCATGTCCCATTGCCTCTTCCTGTTCTACTGATTCTTTTACATTTCGAACTTCCTCTTCAGGTCTTTCTGCTCCTATACGTAGAAAAACACCTAAAGCTTCTTTGCTTCTTCCTTTATTGATTAGCCAACGTGGGCTTTCAGGAACTAAATTCAGTAATAAAAAGAAAAGTGTAGCAGGCAGGACTTCAATTCCAATCATCCAACGCCAAGAGTTGCTTTCAATTATATTTGCCAGAAGATAATTAATTGCAAATGCCAAGAATATGGCAGCTACAACAAAAAATTGGTTCATGAGTACCAGCTGTCCGCGTTTCTTTGCCGGTGAAATCTCTGCGATAAACATTGGAGTTACTACTGTTATACACCCCAGTAACACACCTGTTATCAAACGACACACCAGAAGCATTGTCCAGTTTATTGCAAAAGCGCTACCTAAAGTTGATAAGGCAAAAAGACCAGATAATACAATTAATGATTTGCGGCGACCATATTTTTCTGCAGGCCTACCTATTATTAATGTACCAATGATGGTCCCAATAATAGCAACAGCCACAGTAAAACCCAGCCAAAAGCTATTTAAATTGTATAAAGTTTCTAATTGAGTGGTGGTTCCTGACATCATAGCAATATCATAACCAAATAGGAAACCACCCAAGGCGATTATAATTGCAACTGTAAAAACATTCTGTTGTTTCATCTCGATTCAGAATTATTGGTTTATCATGAATCAAAGATATTTTGCGCCTATTGGTTTCGCTTCCATCAACGATACAAAAGCTCCTTTAAATGTTACATTTTAAGTCGATTTTATGGGCATTTTAGTTTATGTAACAAATTGTAAGAAATGTTTCATTGAAAAGATTGCTCCTTTTTGAGAAACCTACATTCTTCTTAATTGTTGGACGACTGAATTTAAATGCCCTTTTTTTTGCGATCTCTATAACTTTTAATCAAATTACATTTTTTCAAATTCAAAAATGTCTTCACCACAACTCCCTCCTAATACTCACTAATTAAAACACTTGAGCCAATTATTCTTATTTTCGCCATTTTTTCATTTGTCCAAAAAAGATCCCCAGTTTCCTGAGAATCCATAAATTACACATTAACTCAATAATCAAAATTATCAGAATATATAAATACAAGTTTGCATCACTTCATTGTATTATGGCATATAATCAGGAGGTCGATGAAGAGGATTATGGCTACTTTAAAAGTTTTAGATTAATTATTTATGATTAAGGGTAGTTATAGTATTTTCAATTAATTAGCTCATAAAAATCGCCATCATTTTCTCACCACTGATTTCCACCTTACTAAACCTTTCGTTGATAAAATGGGAATCAGATAAAATAAATCTTTATTTTGAAAGGTTCCTTAAATCCCAAGACAATTAGCTTCAAAGACTCATTCCCCGATCTCTATTCTTCACCTTATATTTCATATTTGGCTCCTTTTTACGTCCTTTACTTTTCTCCACCAATCGATTCAAGTCCCTCGTCCATTGCGCCAACTGAAATTGATCAATCATTGCCGGAATTTTGTTTTCCTGTTCGGCCTTAGCTGATAAATAAAACCTTGGTCGTTCCTTAAACTCGGAAAGCCTTATCGGGTAACGTATTGGATTCCCGATTTCATCTGTGATAAAAACTACATGCCCCCTTCCCGATCTCCGCACCTCTACATTAAAAAGCTCCAGCGATTTATCGTAAAGCTGTTTTGTCGATATCGATTCAATTTGGTTCAACTGATAAAATAAACTCTCCAGGTTCTGTTTCAAGTTTCTGCCACTTGCAGAAAATTTCAAATTGGATTGAACCTGGTTTTGTTCTTTGGTCAAATCATACTTTTGCTCCAGGGATTTGATGAAACGTTGTGTTTTCTCCTTCTCATAATTGTCCTTGATCTTCTTCCCGGTCTCGCAATCAATCCGGGTAGAAACAATATGAAAGTGTGTCCGGTCAAGGTCTGAATGCTTATACACAAAGTAAGGCTGATTTCCATAGCCCATATGTTCCATAAAGTTTTCAATTTCGGTGCGGATTCCCTTATCACCCAGTTTTACTATATCCGTTACAGTTGGATTTACAGAAATATGCAAGCCTTTCTTTTTCACCCGTGTGTTTCTCTCCTCAATTTCTTTCAGGATATTCAGCCGATCGTGTTTTGTTCCGGCAAAAGGATTTATGGTTGGCGTATTGCCGCTTTTATAAAAGTGTGCCTTTTTCTGCTCTACTTTCTTTTCGTTGTAGAACAAAGCATTTTGGGTATTGCCCGATTGATGGATTACGATGACCATAGTAAAAATTTAGCGCAGGTGTTTTTGTAAAAAAGCCAGACATTGCATCACCATCTGAAAAGTCTGTTTTAGCAGACGCCGGTCATTATCTCCAACATTGTAAGTAGAAAATGAATTCATCTTTTTAGAGAGCTGGTTCAGGTTCACACCGATCCTATTTAATTCATAGTCCAAATTAGTCAACCGTTCTTTTGTCTCCGAATCCAAGTGAACTTCCTTCTTAACTGATCTCCGAAATATGGCAAAGCGTATATAATCACTCCGGCAGCCAAACTTCCCGGTACGCACCATACTATCCAATCGCTGCTTTTCCTCTTTAGTAAGAAGCAGCCGGATAATCTCGGTTCGTTTTTCGTTTTCCGGTAATTTTGGTCGCATAATATACTTTCGTTTTGCTTTTTTGGGGAGGGGACTGCAAGTTGGTTTGGTCAAAACCAGGGGCTCCTGCCAGACAAGATACCGAAGGTTTTTATGGTAATAAAAACACATCTTGCAGTCCCCTCCCCCCGTAGTTGTTTCGTAGTGACTTTTCGAGGTCTTCTCTGGTCGGAGTATTCCCAAATTGTATCCCTGAAAAAGTCAATTGTTGATTCATTGTCTTCTGCTTTCTCCCTTCATAGTGAAAAAATTGAACATCATTTTTAGCCGGTCGCCAATCATTCCTCCGTAAAATTCATCGGAAGAAAGAGTCTTAAATGTAAAATTTGAAGTGGCATGAGTTATGGTTCCCACATCACTTCTGAGGCTTAATAATTCAGAAATTGGCCGACTGATATTTCCGTAATCCATGACTGTTTTTGATTCCCTTCCGAATTCATCGATGATCAAAGGCCTTTTGACAAACATTTCCATGGACTGCTCTTTAATCTGTTCCTGGAGCTGAACGGATTTGACAAACCGAAGTACGGGATAATTCAGATTCAATTTTCTGACGATATGGTTATGAAGCATGGAATAGGTTTCGAGCAAAACTGTTTTGCCACATCCGTATTTTCCTTGCAATAACAATCCCTTTGCGAGATCTCCGGTGAAAGAAGAATTGCCAGTAACGTACAAGTAAAGTTGTTTTATCACCGGCTCGTTGAATTTATCGATCACAAAATTCCGGTCCTGATTTCGTTGAGCCAGGCACGTGTTCCCGAATGCCTTTATCAGGTTTTGAAATTCAGCATATTCAAAAGGAAAAATTAATCGGCGGCGGCGCATCTTTTCTTTTTCACCGGCAATTATCTTTTGAGCATCGTTGAGCAATACATCACAGAATTTTTGCTTAGTCGAAATCACTTCCTGT